>JACQUF010000053.1 GCA_016210435.1 Chloroflexota bacterium | reverse complement strand
GTTGTCGTACACGAACATGTGCTCTTCGACGCCGCCGGTCTGCTGGTGCGCCGAGCCGCGGTAAGGGCCCTGGTAGGCGACGCCGTAGATCGATTCGACGCGGCGGATCGCTCTGACTACGTCCCCGCTCGGGCCGGCTGGCTTGGTCGGCGCGGGCGTGGCAGTAGCCTGCTGCGGCGCGGCGGTGGCCGTCGCTGCCGCGGTCGTTGGCGTGGGCGCGGCCGCCCTCGTGGCGGTTGGCTGCGCAGGCGCCGTCGTCGGCGTGGGCGCCTCTTCGCCGCCGCACGCAACCGCGACGGCAGCCACCAACCCGCCGGCAAGCGCCAAGAGCGCCATCCAGCGGGACCTGAAGAACCGAGCTTTGGTCATATACCCCTCCTAATCAGCCTGTAGGCACCTATCCCGCGAGCGATCCGTGCGGCCGAAAGGCTCTCGCCCGCATGGGTCCTTGATTTGGCCGGGCACGTACGGATCCTTTGGGGTCCGATGGATGACCGGTTAAGGCGGCGGCGGGGCAGCTCGCCGCCGCCTTGTCAGCGCGGAAAGGGCGCCGGAACCGGCCGTGCCCGATGCACGTGGCACGCAAATGATGAAGGTGGCCGGGCAGCGCTTCTCCGGCTTTCCTGCCGCGACTGACTCACAGTCACCGGCGCGCCGACCACCGCAGTCCGTTGATGCTGCCCCGCCTCGGGATTTCCGAAATAATGGGGAGCACGTTGGCAAAAGTCAAGATGCTGACGAAAACCGGAATATTTGCCGTCAATACTGCCGAACACGACGAAACTGCTAGAAACCCCACTTGGCCGCTTCACATAACCCTCGTTCGCAAAGCTGAGCGGGAGCATTTCAAACGACCGTAACACTATGGAATGCATCAGAAAGTTCCGCAATCAGGCAATATTAGCGTCATCAATATTGGATTAATCAAATTGGCCGATCATACTGCGAGGGAAACAGTTATTCCCGGTTCCCGACCGTTTTCCGGAAAAGCGCGTCTGCCCGCGCAGCAGCCTGTAAGAGCCCGCGCGAATGCTGCCCGATCCGAGTCGCGCCCTGCTCAAGGGGGGCAGTAAGAACGGCTGGCCGGAAGTGAGGCGAGGCTAGGTGACCCTGCGCCACTTCTTCAGGCTCGCGACCTCACGGGGCGGGTTCTGCTGCGAGCCAAAGGCGGTGTAGGAAACCTCGGCAACGTAAATGTCGCCGCGGGAATCGAGAGCGATCCCGTGCGGGGAGATGAACTGATCCGGTCCCTCCCCTCCCTGTGGATTCCCGAACCTGGTTACCAGGCGCCCTGAGTGATCGAGGACCGAAACCCTGAGTCCCAGGTTTGGAACGCCCTTCTGCACCGGAGGCGCGCCAGCTTCACCGACGTAGATGAAGCGGTCATCGCTCGTGATCGCGATCGGCCGGTGCATGTGCCACTGCTCCAGGAACTTACCTTCCTCATCGAAGACCTGGATGCGGAAGTTTTCGCGATCGCACACGACCACGCGACCATCGGGAAGGATCGTAAGGTTGAGAGGCAGGCTGAACTGGCCCGGCAGGTCGCCCGGCTCGCCCCAGGAACGGACATACTTTCCACTCGAGGTGAATCGGTGGACGCGTGAGTTTCCATAGCCGTCCGTGACGAAGACATCGCCACTCTTCGGCGATATGGCGATGTGCGTTGGCCGGTTGAAAATCCCGCCGCCCTGCCAGGGCGCTGGCTTCCCCGGGGTACCGAGGACGAAATACGTCTTCTGGCCGTCGCGTGAAACCTTGCGGACGGTATGGTCGAGGTCATCGGCAAGGAACAGGTCATCCTTCGCGTCGATGTAGATGCCGTGGGGCCGCTGGAATTGGCCCTGCCCCCAGGTCGACAGGTAGTTCCCGTCGCGGTCGAAGATCATCATCGACCATGGTCCGCGGTTGAAGACGTAGACGCGGTCCTGGGAATCGACGCCGACGGACGTGGCCTCCTTGAAGGACATTGGGTGGGGGATCTTGGCCCAGAACGGGACTGGCTCGAACCTCGGCGCCCTGGTCCCGGCCTTCGGCGATGTCACGGTAGTTGTCGTTCTCCGGGTCGTTCTGGTTGCGGTTGCCATTTTCTGCTCCGTTCTTTAACCCCTCACCCCGGTCCGTTTTGCCCTCACCCTCGTCCGCCCCCACCTGCACCCCTTGCTGAACTTCCTGACCCCCTCCACTGGGAAGGAGGGGGTGCGGGGGTGAAGGATGGTCCGATCCATTCGCAGGGGGAGCGGGCGACTACTACGCGCGGCGCCATTTGCGCAGGCTGACGACTTCGCCGAGGGGCGGTTTCGGGAGCCTCGACGCCCAGAACGTCCACGCAACTTCGCCGACGTACACATCGCCCCTGGAATCGACCGCGATACCGTGCGGCGCGGTGAACTGATCGGCGCCCTGCCCGGGTAAAGGAGCGCCGAAACGGGTCAGCAGATTGCCGTCCTCATCGAACACAGAAACGCGGTTCCCGAGATTTGGCACGCCTGCCTGGACCGGCGGCGGTCCCATCTCGCCGACGTACAGATTCCCTGGCGAATTCTTGATGGACGTGATCGACATTGGATGGTGGACGTGAAACTGGCTGACGAACTCGCCATCGGTCGTGAAGACCTGAACACGGAAGTTCTCACGGTCGGCAAGGGCAACGCGGTCGGTCCCGACCATGCAGATGTTGTGTGGGAGGCTGAATTGCCCGGGGTCGGTGCCTGGAGTGCCCCAGGACTTGATGTGCGTGCCCTTGCGGTCGAACTTGTGGACGCGGGAGTTGGCGTAACCGTCGGAGACGAACAGATCGCCGTTGGCCGGGTTTACCGCTACATCGGTCGGCCGGTTGAATGTGCCGCCGCCTTGCCAGGGCGCCGGCTTGCCGCGTGTCCCAAGCGTGAAGACGGCCTCACCCTCGGCGGTC
>JACQUF010000052.1 GCA_016210435.1 Chloroflexota bacterium | reverse complement strand
GGATCCCGCTCCGCAACACGGGCTGGGCTTCACTCGTCAGCCGCGCCGAGGTCTCTCGCGACGACCGGATCGTGATGGTCAAGCTGCACCCCCAACGGGACCAGGCCCTGCTCAGCTTCGATCTGCGTCAGTTCGCGTATACCCTGCTCGTGCACAAGTAAAATGCTTCCCCCGCAAAGTCAACGGATAGAAGGTTAACCGGACTGTCCAGGAAAGCTGGTTCAACGAGGTCCCCTTTGAATTTCCAGCGCAGTGAAGCCCTCTTCCGGCGCGCCAACGACCTCGTCGCGGGCGGAGTCAGCAGCCAGATCCGGCGCGGCGAACGCCCGGTCCCCCTGTTCTTCGTGCGAGGCAAGGGCGGCAAGCTCTGGGACGCCGACGGCAACGAGTACGTCGACTACGTCCAGGGCATGGGCCCAAATATCTTCGGCCACGCCCCGGATTTCATCATCGAGGCCGTCGAGCGTGACATGAAGAACGGTTTCGTATACGCGGGGCAGTTCGAGCGGGAACTGGAGGTCGCAGAGCTTGCCCTCTCGATGGTTCCCCTCGGCGGCTTGGTCAGATTTGCGTCTTCGGGGACCGAAATCGACCAGCTTGTCCTGCGGCTCGCGCGCGGCTACACCGGGCGGCCGAAGTACCTTAAGTTCGAAGGCCATTACCACGGCTGGACCGATACCGTCCTCTACAGCGTGCACCCGCCTCTCGACCAGGCGGGTCCTGACGACGCTCCGGTCCCTGCGGGCGAGTCGCAGGGGATGGCGCCCGGGTCCGCCAACGACATCGTGATCGCGCCCTGGAATGACCTCGCCACGCTGGAAGAGATCTTCGAACGCGAAGCTGGCCAGATCGCGGGCGTGATCATGGAACCGATCCTGGCGAACACCAACTGCATCCTCCCGAAGCCCGGGTATCTTGAAGGCGTGCGCGACCTATGCCACCGCCATGGTTCGGTCCTGATTTTCGATGAAGTGATAACCGGATTCAGGGTCTCGGCAGGAGGTGCGCAGGCGCTCCTCGGAGTGACGCCCGACCTCGCGACCTACGCCAAGTCGATGGCTGGCGGCTTCCCGATCGCAATGCTCGTCGGCAAGCCGGAGATCATGAAGCTCGTCGCGGACGGTACCGTGTACCACGGCGGCAGCTTTAATTCGAACGTGATGTCGGTCGCCGCGGCCCACGCGTCCCTCTCGCACATCGCGGCCGATCCTGACGGTTTCTACCGGGACCTGACAGACAAGGGCCTCCAGTTGATGGATGGCCTGCGCTCGGCGGCCAGGCGCGCGGAGGCCGATCTGCTGGTCCAGGGTATCGGGCCGGTATTTGCCACGTCCTTCACGACCAAACCCGAGATCAGCGACTACCGGGAGCAGGCCCGGTACTGCGACGAAGCGAAGCACAGGAAGTTCGTGCAGTTGATGCTCGAAAACGGCATCCGCCTGGCCACGAACGGCAGGTGGCATATGGCTTCCACCCACACCGGAGAGGAAATCGAGCGAACGATCCGGGCCGCCGAGAAATCCCTCAGAGCGCTATGAGGGAACTCGGGCAGGATGTCATCGCTTCGAAAATGCCTCCAGTCGCGGTCTGAGCCAGCCTGTCCCTTCGAGAGCCTCAGGGCGTCGCCTGAGCGTAGTCGAAGGAAAGACCCTGACGAAGGGCATGTTCATCGTTATGGGATCCCGACGAAGTCAGGGAAAGAATCTGTTGCCTGCAGGCACAAGCCGGAAACTGATGGCACTCGTGTACGTGCCGCTTGGCGCTCGCCGGACTGGGGTAGTTATGATGCAGGAGACGGCAGGATGCGCCGTCTTCACCTCGGACAGGGCGTACTGCGATACGCCCCGACGCTGAAGAACCGGAGTCTTGCGTGCGCTGGGCATCTTCAGTCTCAGACGCTGCTTCCCTGACCCAGGCAGTCCAGTTCGCAAGCGAGCAGACGCTCGAAAACCTCGAAGGCGAACGGGCCGACGCCGTGCTCGCATTCATATCTGCTCACCACGCGCCGTCTTACCTCACCATGCCTGAGCTGGTACGCTCGGCCTTCGGCAATGCGCCCTTCATCGGGTGCGCGGCCGGGGGGGTGATCGGGGGCGGGCATGAAGTCGAGAATCGCCCCGGTGTGGCGATCGTCGCGGCTCACCTGCCGGGGGTCAGGGTGAACGCGTTCTACCTTACCCAGGACAGCCTCCCGAATGCTGATGCTTCACCGAATGCTTGGGAGGACGCGGTGGGCGCGAGCGCGGCCGAAAACCCGCATTTCGTGCTTCTGCCGGACCCTTTTTCCATCAACGCCGAAGCGGTCATCGCCGGCCTAGACTTTGCCTTCCCCGGCTCGGTGAAGATCGGCGGGCTTGCAAGCGGCGGCCGTCAGGCTGGCGAAAACACGTTGTTTCTCAACGATCGTTCGATCCGACGGGGCGCCGTCGGTCTCGCTCTGTCGGGAGACCTCACCGTTGAAACGGTTGTCGCCCAGGGCTGCCGCCCGATCGGTCGGCCGATGGTCGTCACAGAATGCGACCGCAACCTGATCCGCAGGGTCGGCGATAAGGCCCCGATGGAAGTCGTGCGCGAACTTTTCGAGGCCGCTCACGAACGGGACCGCCGGCTGATACGCCGCTCGCTGCACGTCGGGATCGTGATGGACCCCCTCTCCGACACGTTTTCCGCGGGCGACTTTCTGATTCGCAACGTAATCGGCGTGGAAGAGCAGACAGGGGCTGTCGCGATAAGCGAGATCGTCCGCGAGGGGCAGGTCGTCCAGTTCCACGTTCGTGACGCAGCAACTGCCACCGAGGATCTCAGCCAGGTGCTCGAGCGGTACGTGTTCCGCCATGGCAGGCGCAGGCCCTCGGGAGCTTTGCTGTTTTCTTGCCTGGGACGCGGGCAGTACTTGTTTGGCGCTCCCGATCACGACACCGAGCTATTCCAATCCATGGTTGCGCCATTGCCCCTCGCGGGCTTCTTCTGCAACGGCGAGATCGGGCCGGTGGGCAACACGACGTTCCTGCACGGCTACACCAGCTCGTTTGCCTTGTTCAGTCCAAGGCAGCCAGAACCTGCGGCGTAGGCTTGCCAGGCGCAACCCCGCTCAGGCGCCGCCCTGAGCACCAATTTGGATCACGCATTTCGGGAATTGACAGGGTGCCCCTCCCGGGACAGCAGTCGGGCGAATGCCGGACCGGCGTGATGACGGATCAACGCGTACAGGCCGACCGTTGCCAATGCGGAGTGGAACAGGTAGTCCGCGAACACGTTCGGCCGGAACCCAAACAGCGTCTCTAAGACCATCCGGAGCAGAGACGGTTCACGGACCCACGCGGGATCGACCTGAAGCCGTAGCCATCGTTCGATATCGGTCAACGGGCAGCCCGGCAATAGCTGCCAGCTAACGGCGATGCCAAGCGCAGACCAGTAGACGAGCGCCAGACGCGTGTGGCCGCGCAGCCAGCCAGAAGCGGCCACAACCAGCCCTGCCGCGAGCACCACAAAGAGCGCGATGTGGGCGGCGAGTACGAAGTTGGCGAGGATCCAGAGATCCATGAGAGCCCTTATTCTTTACTCCGCTACAAATACGTGAAAAATGCCGGGAGGTCCAGATGGGACGGTTCGACGGTCAGGTTGCAATTGTCACCGGCGGCGCTCAGGGAATAGGCGGCGGGACGGCCCGCCGGCTCGCTTCGGAAGGCGCCAGGGTGTTGATCGCTGACATCGACGGCGCGGCCGCGCAGGCCAATGTCGACCGGATACGCAAGGCCGGTGGTACCGCCGAAGCCCTCCATGCAGACATGGCCCGGTCATCCGACATCAAGACCACGGCATCAGAAGCAGTAGCGCGCTGGGGCAGGCTGGACATACTGGTGCAGAACGCGTGGGGCGGAGCTTACTCGGGCAAGGTCAGGGGAAGCGCGGTCGAGGTATCCGAGGAAGCGTGGGACTACGGCATGGCGGTCATGACCAAAGCGCTCTATCTTGGCGCCAAATATGCCGTCCCGGAAATGGCCAGGAACCGCCGCGGGAGCATCGTAAACATCGCCTCCGTCCACGGCCTGCTCATGGCAAGAGGCAAGCTCGTCTATGAGGCCGCCAAGACCTGCGTGATCGGCATGACCAGGCAGATGGCCGTCGATTTCGGACCGCTGGGAATACGCGTGAACTGCATCTGCCCCGGACACATCGTCACGGAACGGATCCAGGAGACGACCTGGAAGAACAATCCGGCAGGGCGCCGCTTCTTCGAACAGCAGTACCCTGTGGGCCGGACCGGCACCCCAGACGATATTGCTGGCGGTATTGCCTATCTGTGCTCGCAGGACGCGGGCTTCGTCACGGGCCATGCACTGGTCATCGATGGCGGGCTCTCAATCCAGCTTCAGGAAGACCTCGGCGTGCAGCTGGCGCACTGGGCTCTGGAGAACAGGGACGTGAAGCTGCCGTACTGAATCGGACCCCTCGCCACACTGAACCAGATCCTTCGTCGCTTCGCTCCTCAGGATGACATCGCGCGCTGCCGCGGCTTACGCCACCCGTGTCATTCCGAAGCGCAGCGAAGAATCTGTTACGGCCCTTCGTTGCGCCATCTTCTCACAAGCTCTCAAGATGACAAGGTCTGCGACCTTATCTCAGTAGACGAGATATCTGTTCTAAAGCGAGATTCCGGGATAGCCGTGAACATGCCCCGGTAGGCGGGCGGGACGCTAATGTCCGCGAGAGTCGAGAACTGCCCTTTGCTGAATCGCCCGGCCACCAGAAAGCTCGCCCCGCAACGAAGCATCTGTGACATCGCCACGCCCACCGCGGTCCCGGAGCTATCGGGATCACGGCTGGCATCGTACGGCGGGTAGAAGCGCTCATCGAAGAGGCGGACCGCGGTGTCGACTCCGACCACGAATGTGGTATCCCTCATAAGCCGTGTCTTCTCGACAAATGTGGCCGCACGCGTGACCGCGACCCGGAATCGACCCCGGAATTGCGCGAGGCGCGCGTGCAGAATCGCGAGCTCGAGGTCAGGTTTTTCCACGTTCGATATCGAGATCTCGAAAGCGACCGGACGGCAGAGCGCCTGGCTGGCAGTCTCTGCCAGCTTCGTATGACCGTCGTGGAGTGGGTTGAAGGAACCCGCCAGGATTGCCTGCCGCTCGGGAGCACCGGCAGACATGGACCCGTCTGGCTCGACCGTGACAGCGGAGAGTTCGCCCGCAGCAAGCCGCGCCAGCTCGTCGAGCGCGGGTCCTTGTGATTCCTGTAGGTTGTCGCCCCTGCCGAGTTTCAGGTCCAACCTGCTGTCGAGGCCGCAGGCAGCGGCTACGGCGTTCAGTACCAGGCGGCTCACCACGGTTTCCTCACCGGACCGGTCCCGGGCGCCTTTGTTCAGGACGAGCGAATAGGTCCGGACCGCAGTCGCGGTCCTCGCCGCGATATGTGCCCTGTGGTCGCCCCGTCTAGGCCGGTCGGTTACGATCGCAGCGGTGCATCCGAGTCCGAAGGCGGAAACCTCTCCGATCGGCCCCGGCCGGCCACGCGACATCAGTTCGAGCGCGCGCCAGTAAGCGCGGTCGGCCATTCGCCGGGCCTCGTCAGCAGAAACGTGCTGTTCGGCGCGCGTGCCCACGTATTCATCGAGCGCGGCCACTGAGTAAGGTATCTGGGCGTCCGCGACGGTCCGCGACGCGCCCGCTTCACCAAACAGCCAGGCCAACGCCCGCACACCGCCGCCGGTGACCACGAGCGCGCCCCTGGCGCGCGTCGCGTGAATGCGACGCACGAGACTGGTTGTCGGGGAGATCCACCAGAAGGGCATCGGATTTGCGTCGCCGGAGTCTAACAGGACTAAGATAACGGTATGATCGGCCGCCCGAGCCCGACCGCCGACCGGATTGCCGGGGCGGGTACCGCTCCGTACCCGGCTGCTGATTCCCGGTTCATCGTCCGGCCTGCCCGGCCGGGCGACCTCGCGGGCCTTGTCGAGGTCGAGGGTGAGGCGTTTCCAGAGCAGTGGCCGACGACGAGATTCGAACGCGAGATCAGGCGGACAGATGCGCTGTACCTCGTCGCTGCGTCAGAGCAACCGGCGTCTCAGCCGGAGTCGCGCGATGAGCCCGAAAGTCCCGAATTTCCCGGATCGACGCGCTCCGTGCAACGCCAGCCGCCACTGATGAAGCT
>JACQUF010000008.1 GCA_016210435.1 Chloroflexota bacterium | reverse complement strand
GTATCACCTCCACAACCCCATCCCGGATGGTTCGCGGTCCGGTCATCCCTGGGACCTGGCCGTCCAAGCAGTACGCCCCCGTTACCTTCTAAGCCGTGCCCAGCCGTAATTTAGGCTGAGGCGCACGGACCGAAGCGGCCGGCATGGCCGTTGCCCCCTGTCACCCATGATCTGGGGGGTGTTGCCCCCGGCCGCCTCGGTGCTCCGCCGCGCGGGATAGGGACGTGCCATTGCTGGCTTCTGTAACGTGGATGTGCGCGGAACACCAGCGGTCCGGGGAGTCGCGGAGAACGGAGGGAGGCATTGGACGCACCGCGCCTGTTCCTGGGGGTGGATATTGGGAAAACTGGTCATTTTGCGGTCGCGTTGGACGCCGGCGGGCAGACGGTTCTGCAACGCGCCGTCACCAACGACGAGCCAGCCTTGAAGGACCTGGTCTGCTGGGCGCTCGAGCGGCAGGCGGCGCTGGTCGTTGACCAGCCCGGTGGGACGGCAGCCCTGCTGCTCCACCTGTGCTGGCAGGAAGGCGTCGCGATCGGCTATCTGCACGGCCTTGCCATGGCACGGGCGCGCGATTTCTACGCGGGAGAGGCAAAGACCGATCCGAAAGACGCGTTCGTCCTGGCCGACGTTGCTCGTGCCCACCCTCAACGCATTGTGTGGCTGACGCCGACCAGCGAGGCACGCGCCCGGCTGGAACTGCTGTGCGGTTACGACGCGGACCTGCGCGGCGACGCCAATCGCCTCACCAATCGCCTGCGCTCTCTGCTGAGTACCTACTGGCCAGCCCTGGAGCAGGCCTACGGTCAACTCGCCACACCCGGCTTGCTGGCCCTTCTGCAGAAGTATCCTGGTCCGGCCACGTTGACCAAAGCAGGTTCGGCGCGGCTTGCGAAGCTGCTCAATGCCCACGGCGTGCGCAAGGCCGCGACGGTGGCTGAGCGACTCCTGGCTGCAGCAGGAACCCAGACCACGATCGTCGCCGGTGCGGGGACCGCCACAGGTCTCATCGTCGAGCTCGCCCGCGAACTGGAGCGCGTGCTTGCACGTCGCGAGGAGTTGGAGGAAGAGATCGAGCGCTCTTTTTTCGGGCTGCCTGAGGCGGCAATCCTGCGTAGCTTGCCCGGGATCGGTCCTCGCCTCGGGGCGCGGATCGCGGTCGAGATCGGTGATATCAGCCACTTCTCCTCGCCAGCTCAGCTGGCCGCATATGCCGGCTTGGGGCCCACACCCCGCCAGTCCGGGACGTCCATTCGCGGGAGCGTGGCAAGCCGGTGCGGCAACCACCGCCTGAAAAACGCGCTGTTCCTGGCCGCATTTGCTAGCCTTAGACACCCCGCGTCGCGCACCTACTACGACCGAAAGCGTGCCCAGGGGAAGAAGCACAACCAGGCCGTCCTGTGCCTCGCGCGGCGCCGGGTCGACGTGCTCCACGCCATGCTGACTCGTCGGGAGATGTACCGCGACTCCCGTCCGCGAGCTTCCGCGCAGGGAGCGGCCGCATGAGTAGATTCGATTCATCCCGCGCTACCCCTTGACAGCGACATAGGGACGCCCCCCGCCTACATCAGCTGCGTCCAGCCGTCATCCAGCCGTTCGAATCGCCGCCTCAACTCCTCCACCGCCCGCTGGTCGATGGGAAGTCGAGTCTCCACCAGGCGGATGTTGCCCGCCATGTGCGCCGGGTTCCTCGTACCGACGATCGCGACGTCCACGTCGGGCTGAGCGAAGGTGAAGCCGATCGACAGCAGTATGCGGTCATCAGGCGCCGCGGGGATCGGGCCGGCAGCCTGCACCTTCTTCGCTCGCTCGAAGTACTGGCTGGCGTACTCGGAGGGACTCGATTTCGCTCCCCACGCCCCGTTCGCGATCGGGCGCTTGACGATGATGCCCATACCCCGCTCTTTCGCCTTCTTGAGGAGGCCGGTTGTGCGGGCGCGCTGCTCGACCAGGTTGAAGCTCGTCTGGAGCGTGTCGAAATGACCGCTCTCTACCGCCCAGTGCGCCGCTTCGTTATCGCCGCTGTAGCCGATGAACCGGGTCTTCCCGGCTGCTTTCGCATCCTGAAGCGCTTTGATGACCTCGCCCTTGCTCAGGACATCCACGCCACAGGAATGCAGCTGCACCAGGTCGATTCGATCGGTCCGCATCCGTTGGAGGCTGCGATCGATGCTGTCGGCGACCGTGCGGTAGGTCCACGACTGCCCCTGATAGCCGCCAGCGAGATGCCCGGCCTTTGTGGCCAGCACGAATTCATCTCTGCGCCGGGCTACCGTGATCCCGACCAGTTCTTCGGCCGTGCCGTAGCACTCGGCGGTATCGATGAAATTGATGCCGGTGTCGAGGGCATGGTTGAGCACACGGCCTGCCGTCTCGGCGTCGGCAAGAGACAGGTTGTAACCGATCTCGGACATGCCAACGCCGAGGCGGGTGACCTGAAGGCCGGTGTTGCCGAGCGCTACTTTCTGCATGGTTTCCTCCTTGCGCCGGTCATCGGTCGTTCCGAACGTAGCAAGGAACCTGTTCTCCGAAGTGAAGAGTTACTTCATGAGCTTTGAATTCCCGGTTTCGGGCAATCGGGTGTGGAGTTCCTGCTATGCTCCGCGAATCCAATTCTGCTGTGGCGACTTTCAATGGGAGAAGCGAATGACGAGTCGAACTATGCCATTTCAGAAGCTGGTCGTGGGCGAACGTGTGTCGGATTTCACTCTCCCATCGATAGACGGGCCGGACATCAGTCTCAGGGCATTCGCCGGGCGCAAGCTGATCGTGTTCATGTGGGCATCGTGGTGAGCGTGCCGGGAACAGTTGCCGGTCTGGCAACAAATGTACCCGGAGATCAGGGCCGCCGGCGCCGAT
>JACQUF010000062.1 GCA_016210435.1 Chloroflexota bacterium | reverse complement strand
CGGGGGGAACTTCGTCGAGTTTCATGTCATCGAAAAAATACGCCCAGTCGTTCGCAGCCTGAACTGCCGTGCTCCGGACGCGTTCATCGCTGAAAAAGCCGGTCTTGTCATGGGAGGAGTTCACTATTACCTGAAATAGCGGCGGGTCCCAGCGGTCCTGATCGATTATATGGACTCGAAGTTCCTGGGAGACCTCGCGTCCCGCCTTGTCCTTCAACACGATGCTGATGGTGTGATCCTCATCCTCGGAGTCGCGGTCAGGGAAGATCGCCACATAGCCAGTCCATGTCGGTGACTTGTCATTCAAGATGACCGTTCTCTTTGGACCGGCCTTTCCGACCTCGCCCTTCCATCCGGCGTCAGCGAACCTTCGTGAGCCCGAGTTGAAGTACAGCCGCGGCTGGCTGGATGTCAGCACGCCCTGAACGGGGAATGCTGCATTCGCCGGCGGCCTGATCACCAGCTTCACCGCGGGGTTCGCGATCTGGCCATCCCAGTCGACAAGCACGATACCTCGCTCGTTGAGCCTCCGGCCGAACATGTCTTCGATCACGAATTCCCCGAGCGCCGCCGTTTGCGATTGGCCGGTCGTCTCCGAAACGGCTCTCGTCGGCGCGACCGAGTCCGAATCAACTGCGGCTTGCTGGCGCCCCCCGGATGAAGTCGCTTCGATTCCCGGAGTGCTGGCCGACGCGGACTCTCCCGCAGGCGCGACCGATGATTCAGTGCACCCAAGAGCCGCGCAGACTGCCAGGAATGACCCTGATAGGAGAGCGAGGAGTGTTGATCGCCCGGTCCCGTACACCGCCGAACCTCAATCACGTCAAGGCCGTTGACCGCCCCGGCGCAGTCGCGGCGGGTAGTCTACGGTTTACGGCCCATGCGGCGCTGGCTCACCCCACCCTTCTATGATTGGCCGATGCGAACGGTGCCGCGCCTGCCCTTCACGGTAGCCATGGTGCTGATATCGCTTCTGGCCTGCACCCAGATTGAGGGAACTCCGACGCCCTCTGTGATTCCCACGCCGACTCCGGTCACCGTGTCAACCCCGGTACCCGCTTTCACGGTGACCGCCACACCTGCGCCGGCCGCGCCCGCGCCTACGCTGACACCGCCTCCGGCCACCGCACCGGCTCTTTCCTCTACACCGGTATCGACGGCGCCAATTGCATGCGAAGTCGACACAACCAACAATCGAGCCAGCTGGACCAGCTCGGGCACGTCGAACTCGGGCTACATCGCGCTGCCCGAGGGAGCTGGCCCTTTCCCCGCTGTCATGGTGCTTCACACGAGCGGCGGCCTTAACGTTCACACAAAGGCGGCGACCACGGCGCTAGCTGGCCACGGTTATGTCGCCCTCGCCCCCGACTACTTTGCGCCGGAAGGGATCACGCGTGAGAGCTACGACGTATCCGTCACCCTGACGGAACACGTGGACCGGATTCGTGAGCACCTGGACCGCGGTATCGAGTGCCTGAAATCGCTCTCCTACGTCGATGCCGGCCGGATGGCAACCATCGGATTCTCTCTCGGCGGTTATTTCGCGCTGCTTTTGGGGGCGCGGGATGACATCGATGCTGCGGTCGGTTATTACGGGGCATACCACGGAGGAGGCGTGAGCCGGGCAGACACCAAGTATGCCCTGGCGGACGTCGCAGCTGCCATCAAAGCGCGTGTCCTCATGTTTCACGGCGACGCGGACAGCCAGGTGCGCATAAGGGTGGCCCAGAGGGCGCAGCAGCTCCTCCTCGCGGCCGGCAAAGAGTCGGAACTGGTGGTGTACCCCGGAGTAGAGCACCGCTTCGACCAGGTGGACACCCCCGTTTACGATGCCCAGGCCGCCGCGGACGCTGGCCTTCGGACATTGGCCTTCCTGCAAAACCATCTGCGCTAGCAAATGCGGCCAGGGGATCCCGTCCATCACGTCGCCGTCGCCTTGAGTCGCGGACTACATCAGATTTGCCAGCAGGCCCCCGTCGATCACGAGCGATGCGCCGGTAACGAAGGAGGCATCCGGCGAGGCCAGATACAAAACAGCCTTTGCCACTTCGTCGGGGCTGCCTATCCGGCCAACCGGATGCGCCGCGGCCCATCCCGCGATGGCGCGCGCCGGATCGTCCGATGCGAAACGCTCCGCGGCCTGGCGCACCATCGGGGTATCGATCGAGCCGGGGCAGATGCAGTTGACGCGGATGTTGTCCGGCGCGTGATCCAGGGCCATCGTGCGCGTGAGCGCGATAACCCCGCCCTTTGACGCGGCGTAGGCCGCTACGAGGCGCTGGCTCGCGAACCCCTGCACGGATGCGGTGTTGACGATCG
>JACQUF010000055.1 GCA_016210435.1 Chloroflexota bacterium | reverse complement strand
GGTCTTTTGCGAACTTGGCCAGGCCACGAAGACCATCGATATTGTCCTGCGGCTTCGTGACCGGCCAGTCGGATGCAAACAGAATCTTCCCCGTAACACCCCACTCGTGGAAAAGGCGCATGCCCTGCCAGAAGGAATACGGACGGTAGAACTGGGCCGAAACGTCCGCCCAAACGTTCTTGTGCTTTCGGACAACCGCGAGACAGTCAGCCTGCCATGGATGGCCGAGGTGCGCCATGACGATCCGGAGCTTCGGGAAGCACGTGGCGACACGGTCCATCTTGAGCGGATGCGCGTATTCGAGCGGCGCATCCTCCATCGGCGACGTGCCCTGATGGAACACGATCGGGATTCCATCCTTCTCGAGTCTGGCGAATAGCCGGAACGCGGCGTCGCCATGGGAATCGAAGTCCTGGTAGTTGGGCCCCAGCTTGATTCCGCGCAGCTTGAGATCCCCTACGCACCTGTCATATTCCTCGTTCACCTTGGGATCGAGCGGATGAAGGGACATGCAGCCGATCACCTTGTCCGGAAACTTGCGGGCTACCTCAGCCGCAATGTCGTTGTGATTCATGCCCGAGGGGAAGCCGCGCGGTCGCTCGATCATGTTCCTGTCCGGCTGCCACGGTCGTGGCGCGATCCCGAAGATGAGCGTCCGGTCAACCGGCTTCATTGCTTCGGCGTAGTCGGCGATGGTGTTGCTCAGCTGCACCGGTGTTCCCGACCGCATGACTGATTCGACGCGGCGTTCCGCGGACGGGATGCGAGTGCGATGCGTTGGCAGATGCGTGTGGACGTCGACGATCATTGGCAGCGTCGCTCCTTCTGGATGCCGGGGCAGGGCCGAGAGCCAAGGGCACCCCTAGAACCTGACCTCTAGAACCTGAATGGTCCGGCGTATGGTACCGGACAGGGCGAGATCGGGCATGAGGGCCACGGTCTTAGAGCCGAGGGCCAAGAGAAGGTTGCAGGGAATAGGGAGGGGGTGGGCCGAGGGCCGCGGTCCAAGGGCCGAGGGTAGATTCAGGGCCATGTTCCGGGGTCAACCCCTCGGACCCTGGCCCTCGAACCTTGACCCTAACGCACCGGCACCGAGCTTGGGGCCAGTAGCCTCCGGATCACGTCGACATCGAGGTCACGCTTGGCGATAAATCCCTTGCAGCCGAGCTGGTCGGCCGCCCGGGCATACTCGGCGTCGGCGCGCATCGAGATCAGGACAACATTTGCCCGCGGGTCAGAGCTGAGTATGCGCTTCGCAGCTTCTATCCCGTTCATGCGGGCCATCTGAACATCCATCAAGACGAAATCTGGCTTGCAGGCCGAGTAGAGGCTCACCGCTTCTACGCCGTCCGCGGCCTCCCCGACGACCTTGAAATCTCCGGTGGCCTCGAACATGCTTCGTGCGATCTCCCGGAACAGCTCCTGATCGTCCACGAGTAGAACGCTGATCATCACGCGCCGACTGTCCTCATACATCGACTACCGACCAGCCTATCGGCCGGATTTCGGAGCAGCCACTTCGTATCCGCCAGTCTTGTTGTGTGCTGGCCCCAAACACTTGTTACAACAGGTCATTGAGGCGCCGTCCAATGGAGATTCACAACAGTACCCAGCGACGGCGGTTCACCGCCTTGCCTCGGCTCCGGCACGTACGGGACGAACACCTCGACCTTGGTGCCCTTGCCTGGCAGTGAGGTGACCACGAGGGTCCCATTGAGTGCGTCGGCATAGTCGTTCATCGTGACCAGGCCGAGGCCCGAAGGAACGCGGGCGTCCGGTGCCAGCCCCACTCCGTTGTCGACGACCGTAAGTACCAGGCGGTCTGCTGGCCGTTCGTAGTTCCAGCGAATCGTGCAGCGGGTGGCCCTGGCATGCTTGACCACGTTTCCGAGTGCCAACTCCGCGATCCGATACGCACCAAGCCGGATGTGCTCAGGTATGACGGCGGTGCCTGGCGGCTCGAGAGCCCCAGCCTCGGGACCGATCTGGAGATCGATCGGGACGAAAGCTTCGAAGAAGTCCCTCAACGATCTCAGGCCGGATATAGCGCCAAGCCGGACCACCGCAGGGTGCAGACGGTGGGACAACTTGCGGATGTTCTCCTCTCTGATGTTGTCGACTTCCTGCGCAAGCTTGTCGAGGTCGGCGCCGCCGGGAAGGCCATCACGATTGAACCGGTCGCGAAGCATCCCGAGCTTGACCCACAGGACATACATCCGGGTCTGAACGGTTCCATGGAGTTCTTCCGCGATGGCGCGTTTGGCCGCCTCATCGGCCTGGATCATGCGCGCCCGCGATTCACGGACCGCCAGGTTCTGGCGCCTCAGCTCTTCGTTGGCGAACTCGAGACTGCGCCGGGCTTCCTGCAGTTCGTCGTCGCCGTTGCGATTCCCCCGCCCACGTCTGGAATTCGAGCCGCGCGAATTCCCGTCGTCGCGCTGCGACGGCCGCTCGGTGGGAAGCGCGGAAGCGCGGCCCGGCCGCAAGGCTTTGAGGAACGTTCCAAGGAATCTGGGCAGCCTGGGCCTGAGCGATTCTGATGCGGTCACGCCGACGATGTCGAGACCATCGCGCGAAGCTTCCATTGCACCTCTAAACCAGCGGGGACGCGACGTTCGCGGCCGCTACCGGCTTCTCACAAGAATGCATTGGGAGTACCGCTGCCGCATCGCGGCGTTTGCCTATACGCGGATGGAGTTACGCCACCCCCAGAATATGCGCCCGCTGCCCCCACGCCCCAGCGAGGGCGGGGGTATGGGGGCCCGGGGGAGTGACGAGGCAGGTCGCCCCGCTGCAGTTCTGGGGCCGCCTGAGGCGGACGAAGCATCTTTTTCGACGGTGTCGACGAGACAGATCCCTCGCCACCGGCTCGGGATGACAGAACGCTGCGCGTTATCGGGTTGTGCGAGCAGCCTCGATGAGGATGTCGGCGACCTCGGGACGAGAGAACTCGGCAGGCGGGCGCTGGCCGGCCGCGAGCATTTCGCGCACCTTCGTGCCAGACAGGGTAACGTGCCAGTCCGGCGAATGCGGGCAGGTCTTGGTACTCGCCATGCCGCCGCACTTCTGGCACCAGAACGAGTGTTCAAAGAACATCGGCTGGATCCCAAGTTCCTCGGGCTTGAATTCGCGGAAGATCAGTTGAGCGTCGTAGGTCCCGTAGTAATTGCCGACCCCGGCGTGGTCACGGCCGACTATGAAGTGGGTGCAGCCGTAATTCTTCCGGATCAGGGCGTGAAAGATCGCCTCTTTCGGCCCCGCATACCGCATGAACGCCGGAAACAACGACAGCAGCGTCCGCCCCTGCGGGTAGTAGTCCTTGAGAAGGGCCTGGTAACAGCGGATCCTGACGTCTGCATCGACGTCGCCAGCCTTGGTCTCGCCCACCAGCGGGTGGACCATCAAGCCGTCCACGAGCTCCAGCGCGCACTTCATGATGTATTCGTGTGCCCGGTGGATCGGATTCCGGGTCTGAAAACCCACCACGGTCTTCCAGCCGCGCTGTTCAAAGGACTTGCGAGTCTGCGCCGGGCTGCGCTCGAGCTCCGCGTGGTCCCAGAGCGGCTGGGATCTCAAGCCGCGGATTTCGCCTCCGAGCAGGACTTCGTCCTGCGAGAAAAGATTGGCGACTCCCGGGTGGGCGGTGTCTTCGGTGCGGAAGACTTCCTTCGCTTCGGTCCGCCTGTCGTACGCGAATTTTTCTTCGAGGACAAGCGAGCCGAGGAGGTTGCCCTCGCGATCAAACAGCGCGATCTCCTGGCCGGTCTTCAGGGGATCAGCCTGTGGCCGCGCCGCAGACAGCGTGATCGGGATCGTCCACGCGAGCCCGTTGGCGAGGTGGGCGCTCCGTACGGTCGATTCGTAATCGGCCCTGCCCATGAAACCCTTGAGAGGACTGAACGCGCCCGCTGCGATCATGCGCAGATCCGATGCCTCTCGGTTGTTAAGGGTCAGCCGCGGGATTCCGTCCGCCTTCGCGGCCAGTTCCCGGGCTTGGTCGGCTGTGAGCTGGCGGTCTACGAGTTCTCCGCCGTGGGGAGGGATGGTCAAAGTCGGAACCTTTCGACAGGTCGCCGCTGGATCAACCAGCTGGCCATGAATGTCGCCCTGAGCGAGCTCTTAATCCCCTCGCCCCATCAGGAAGAGGCGCCGTCCTGAGCCTGCCGGAGGAGTGGCTGAAGGCCGGGTGAGGGCCAACAGATCCTTCGTCGATGCTCCTCAGAATGACAACCGCACTGCCTGACGAGCTGGCAGTGAGTGCCGGTAGTTTTCTAGCGAGCGCCGTTTGCGCCGTTCCTGGCGTGACCCACCGAGTATGAGCCATCGGCCTTCTGGACGACGTGCAGGCCGCACTCTTTGGCGTTGGGGTCGTTCTCCCACCACCATCGACCGGCCCGCAGGTCCTCCCCTGGCTTGATCGCCCGCGTGCAAGGAGCGCATCCGATGCTGGGGTAACCCTTGTCGTGCAATTCGTTGTAGGGGACTTTAAAGTCCCGCACGTACTCACGGACCTGTTCGAAATTCCAGTTGGCAAGGGGATTGATTTTGTAGTTGTTGTGCGGCGCGTCCCACTCCACGATCTGGATCAGGCCCCGGGCCATCCCCTGGTCGCGCCGCAAGCCGGTTACCCACGCGTCCAGGGTGGCGAGCGCGCGATTCAGCGGCGCCACCTTCCGGACACCGCAACACATCTTGCGGAAATCGACGCTCTTGTAGAAGAGGTTAAACCCGTGCTGGGCGACCATATCAGCCACCGCGCCGTACTCGGGATAGAAGGCCTCGATCTCGAGGTCGTACCGGCCCTTGATCTGGTCCATGACCGTGTAGGTCTCGGTTGGGAGGCGGCCTGTCTCCAGCGTCATCACGCGTACTTTCGGGTTGATCCGCCAGTACATGTCCGTGAGGGCGACGTCTTCGAGACCGAAGCTGCTCATGATGGCCGCGCGCGGTCCGAAGTACGAGTCGGCCCAGCGCAGGATTTCCTGCGGGGATGCGCTTTCAAACCGCCGGTTCAGGGCCTTCAGCTCTTCTGCCGAGATCGTCTGGCCCAATTGCTGAACTACCGTTGTCATCTACTCCGCCCTTACCCATCCCTTCGGGATCGATGGCCAAATAAAAAGCCCCTCGCTTCTGCCCAAGCGGGGGGCCGCCTTTCGAAAAGAGCGCGTGCGCGCGTACTACCTAGGCAGACCTCCCGGTTGCCTTACAACAGGAGCACTTCGCGTGGTGCGCCTCGTGTTTCATCGATTGTGCAGTATAGCACGCGGCAACCTGACCGCGGCGGATTTCGTCGCGACCTTGGAGCGGACGGCCTATTGGTTCACGGACCCGCACACGGCCACGATGACAACCGCAGCCAGCAGCGTTACGCCAACGATCACAACGAAACGAAGGTCCGAACGAACCAATTGGGCGTCCTGCCCCAAGGCTCGCCCCCGCGCCTTGGAGAATCTGGAGGGACCGTCGGCTGGGCCTCGTGCGTCAACAGATGCGACTCCTAAAACCCGAATCCTAGGTCGGCCGGGTCCCCAGCTTGACCTCGATCTCCATCGTCTTCCCGTCACGAATGATCGTCGCCTTCACCCTGTCGCCGGGACGGGCCTTGAGGGAGATGAACGAGATCAGATCGCCATCACTTCGTATCACGGTGTCGCCGAGCTTCGTGATGACGTCGCCTCCGATCGCCGCGTTTACGCCGAGCCGCGTCCTCGCCTCGCGTGTTGCGCCGCGCAGGCCGGCCTGGTCGGCTGGACCATCCCTCACAACCCGCGCGATCAATGCTCCTCGGGTGTCCTGCGGCAGGTCCATGAGCCGTGCGATCTCCTGCGTCATGCTGGTCAACTCGACGCCCAGATATGCGTACTGGAAATTGCCGGCCTTGATGAGCGCCGGGACGACGGTACGGACGATGTTGATGGGGACTGCGTAACCAATGCCGACATTCGCCCCGGTCTGGCTTTCGATCTGAGAGTTAACGCCGACAACGCGGCCCTCGCGATCGAGAAGCGGGCCACCGGAATTGCCGGGATTTATCGGCGCATCGGTCTGAATGGCTTCGGGGATCGAAAAGGCGGTCGCGCCCGAGGGTATAACCCGGCCCACCGCGCTCACGATCCCGCTCGTCATGGTGAAGTTCCTTCCAAACGGATGTCCGATCGCGATCGCAAGCTGACCGACCTTGACGCGGGCGGAGTCGCCAACCTGGATCGGCTTCAGCCTCTCCTTCGGGAGATCGACTTTCACTACCGCAAGGTCGGATCCGGGGTCCGTGCCGACGACCTCTGCGATTACCTCCGTGCCGTCGAAGAACCTGACCTGGACGATGTCCGCTCCGGCGACTACGTGGTTGTTGGTCACGATATGGCCCGAATCGTCCCAGACGAACCCCGAACCCTCTCCGCGAGGCACGGCGCCGCCTTGCGATCCGAAGTCGCCGACAGCCGCGCGCTGAGCGACGGTGATGTTCACGATTGAAGGGACTGATCTTTCATAGACGCCGTTCAGGACGGCTTCCTGGGCGGCCACGATCTCCTCTGCGTTCCCTGCATCGACGGCAATCGGGGCTGGCAGGGCGGTTACGGAAGCGGGCTGTCCCTGGACCGTGGTCGGCGACGCAGCCAAAACCCGGTCATTCGAGGTCGCCTCGACTCGCGGAGTCGACGATTGCTGTGCAGCGGTGGCTGTCGGTTCGGGTGACGGTGTCGTGGCCGGAGTGCCGCCGGTGCAGGCGGCCGCGACTATTAGCGCAACAGCGACAATGCTTGCCAGAAAGACCTTGGCCGGATGGGTTCTCATGCCT
>JACQUF010000047.1 GCA_016210435.1 Chloroflexota bacterium | reverse complement strand
GCCTGCTGCTGCGGCGCCGATCTTGATGAAGTCGCGACGCGATACCTTCCTGTCTGCCATTTCCACTCCTCAGACGGGGCATGTGACCGCTAGGCTCGGAGAGGTCGACGCACCGTTTCGCAAGAAATTAGAGTCCGGCTCATGACGCGCCTGTGAGGAATTCGGGACCGAGCGTGAGGAATTCGTGAGGGTGCGAACGGCAGCGCCGAAACCAGGCGCTGTGGGGCGGAGTGAGGAACTGGTCCGATGAGGCCTGAGCTTTTACTTCCGCAGATCGACCGCGACCACGACCTCAACCAGGCCGGTCGCGCCGTCCACCGCGGTGTTCGTATAAAGGGTGTCGCCGGAGATCGCGAAGCCCCAGGGCGAGCCGTCGATCACCACGACAGGCTCCCCACCCTCAAGCGAGAGCTTCATGAGGTCGTCGCCGTCCATGTAATAGAGGCCGGTCCAGTGCGCGAACAGGCCGTCCATTTCCTCCTGCCTCTCGGTGATCCACCGGACCACCTGGCCTGTGCCGCTGTCTAGCACCGGTTCGGGCACGTCAAGCTTTACGAGGGCGAGCTTATACAGCGACTTCGCGGTCCCTCCGGCCTTCGGCATCGAATAGACCGTGTTGTTGTGCTCCCAGTAGACGGTGGTACCGTCGACCGCGACGTCCATTAGGGGGATCGTTCCGTCCGACGGGATATATGGTGTTGTTACCTTCCACAACACCTGGGGAGCGCCACCTGCGAGAGGCACCCAGTACAGGCCTCGCGGCGTCGTGAAATACAGGTTCTGATCGTCGCCGGTTAGCCCAACGGTGAGGTTCTGGCATTCGAAGTCCCGCATCAAGGGTTTCAGATCGGCGATGGTCCTTGGAGGCCCGCCGTCAGGATCGATGGAGCGAATCTCTTCTTCACGCGCTTCGCATATCTGAGACCCGTCTGGCTGCAGCTTGATGTCGGTTCGGTTCCGGTATCCAAAGATGCCATTGCCAGCGGGTGGCACGACCGGCCATCCTGAGGTTGGATCTTCGTTAAAACTGCCGAATTGCAAGATTGTGGGGTTCCCACCCTTCTTGGGCCAGACCAGCCAGCCCACACGCGATTGACCGACGTAGTCAAGGAAGATCAGGTACTCGCCGTGCGAGACGAGTTCGGAGGGCGATCCGCCGACGGTGTACAGAGTCTTGGCGCTGCCTCCGGAGATGGGGATGGCGACGACTGCCGTCGTCCGATCTGATGGATCCTCGACGAGGACGTAGACGTTGGAGGCGTCCGCGGCGAACCCGTCCGTGACTAGCGTGACTGCCGCGCTGGAAAGCCGGTAAACCTCGCGGTACTCCGGCAAGGCTGGCGCGGCGGCTGGCTGCGCGGGCCCTGCACCTCCAGGCTCAGCGGTCGCGGACGCGCCCGTGGCTGGCAGCGCCGTCCCGGTTTCCCGCGGCACGGCCTGTGTGCCGGCTTGTCCCGTCTGCCCTGCCCCGTCGGCCACTGGCCTCATGCCAATCCGGAGCGTTTGCAGCGCATTGACCCAGTGCTCGTCCGAAAGGTTGTAGAGGTTCTGCGGCGATGTGTACATGAGGACGAAGAACAGGCAACCGGACTGGACGATCCGTACGTCCTGGCCGAAGGTTTCGCCCGACCGCGTGTATTCGACGGAGAACCACGAGTTGGGCAGCGTCCTGAAATCACCCTGCGGGGCGGACGGGATCAGACCGAGCACACCGTAGTCGTTCCGGGACTTCACGTCAGAGCCGCCCGCGAACTGCCCCTTCAGCGCGGTGTGGACTTCTTCGAGGGTCGAGTACTTCCCACCTTCGGCTGCGCACTTGATCAGTTGGACCGTGACCGTGGTGTAGTACTCGTCGTTACCTTGCGGGCCGCCGAAGACGATGCTGCTGCCCTGGACATCGCCCTTCCAGTGCGAGGGAACGTCGAGCTGGAACCCGTATTCGTCATTCCTGTACGTGACATACGAGACCGCCGCGGATGACGAAGGCTGGACATAGCCGGCATCTGAGACGTTTCCCCGGGGGGGTACCGGGCTGCCTGCGCCCTGCTCAGAACCTGCAAGGGTGAAGCAACCTTGGAGGTAGGCGACAAACAGGACGATCGCGATCAGCGCCAGAACACCGATTGCGAAGACATTACGAACAAAGGTCATCGGCGTACTGCTAAGCGGCCGTTCGCAGGTAGAAGCACGGTCGTCGCTGTCAGGTTTCGGCCATCCACGTTCGGCTAGCGCAGGGCGGGTTCGGCCTCTGAGACCGCCACAGGAG
>JACQUF010000051.1 GCA_016210435.1 Chloroflexota bacterium | reverse complement strand
GCGAGCATCGCGCGGCGGATCATCCACATGCGCGATGGCCTCATCAGGAAGGAGGTCATCCTTCAGGAGGGCGGCAACACACAAGCGACGCTGTCGAAGCTGATCCAGTTGGAGGCCTGAGATGTTGACGGCGCTTCTTCGTAAATCGATCGCCGACCTGCGCGGCAACCTCCTGCAGCACTCACTGATCTTCGTGATCCTGGTGGCCGCGACGATGATGCTGTCCGTCGCCTTGATCGTCCAGCGGAGCGTCGATAGCCCCTGGGATCGCGCCTTCCAGGAGACCAACGGCCCACACGTCTGGCTCATATCCAGCCGCTTCGACGTCGACTTCTCCCAGGTAAGCCGCCTGGAAGGCATCAGCGAGACCAGCGGGGAGATTCCCGCAATTTCCAATCACCCGCTGGTCGTGGGCGACGAGAAGTACGACTTCCTCCTGTATGGGATGGTCGACCGGCCCCCGGTCGCGCGCCCCAAGGTCGTCGGGGGACGCTGGCTCGACCCCAGCGCGGCGGGTGAGATCGTTCTCGATAACAGCCTGGCGCGGTACCACGGCTTCTCTGTCGGCGACACCGTGCAGGCCCTCACAGCAGAAGGGAACCGCCCGCTAAAGGTGGTCGGGCTGGCGGTGAACTCGCACTGGCTCCCGTACGACGACAACACCAGAGGGATGATCCCCGGCATGGGATACGTCCTGCCCACCACGCTGAATGAAATAGAGCCGAACCCGGGCGCCCGCGTTAAGGTGCTCGGCGTGCGCCTGAACGATCCCCAGACCAGCTCCGAGTTCGGCAAGAAGGCACTCGGCCTGCTCGGGGGCCAACTGGCATCCAGTCTGGAGTGGCGGTGGGTGCGGGACACGGTCACGTTCGCCAACCGGCTGAACGTCCTCTTTCTCAGTTTCTTCAGCCTGCTCAGCCTGGTCGCCGTCGGCTTCATCGTCGCCAACACGATCGGCGCGCACGTGCTGGCGCGCTACCGCGAGATCGGCCTGATGAAGGCGGTAGGCCTGAAGCCGAGCCAGGTGATGCTGCTGTTCCTGATCGAGCACCTGGGGGTCGGGCTCCTGGCGACGGCCGTGGGGCTGGGCCTTGGCATCGCGGCGGCTCCAGCGTTCGCCAGTCCCATCGCGAAACTGCTCAACACGACCGCCCCGCCGGTTTACGATCCCCTGCTGATCCTCGGCATAGCCCTGATCATCGAGGGCACGATCGTCCTCTTTACCATACTACCCGCCTGGCATGGCAGCCGGATCAACACCGTGCAGGCCATCACCATCGGCGTCGATCGGCAGCAGGCCGGCTCGTCCCTGCCGGCCAGGCTGGCAAGGTGGCTGCGGCTGCCCGCCGTGCTCGTGCTGGGCGTGAAGGACGTGTTCACCCGCCCCCTGCGCGCCACGCTGACGATCCTAGGCCTTCTGGTCACGGTGGTCGTGGCCGTCTTCACCGCCGGCGCCCAGTCCACTATCGAGCGTCTGGGGGAGAATCCGATGTACTACCAGGGGACTCCCGCGGACGTACTCGTGGACCGCGGGTTCGCGCCGGACGAGCAGGCTCGGTCCATGCTCAGCCGGCGCCCGGAGATCGAAGGCTATTACACCGAGCTGGACATCTACGGCCGGACGGAGGGCGGCACCGATCCGTTTCTTCATCGCGTCCTGGACGGCGACTACCGCAAGTTCGACTTTCGCATTCAGGAAGGACGCATGATCGAGGCGCCGGACGAGGCGGTCGTAGGCTACGGGCTTCTCGCCCTGGTCGACAAGAAGGCTGGCGACGATCTCAGCTTGACGGTCGACGGCAAGCCGCTCGCCCTCAAGATCGTCGGGCGGCACATGGAGCTTGGCAGCATGGGCAGGGTGGTCATGTACAGCCTGGATACCTACCGTCGGCAGATCGACCCCAACGCCGTGCCCCGCCTCTACGGGCTGGACCTGGCCGGCGGCGCCGACGCGAAGGCCCTCCGCGCCGGCCTGCTCAGCGAGTCGAACGGCCAATTCAGCGTCAAGCTCACGAATACCGGGCCGAACGCCTCCGTGATGCAGTTGAGAGCCGTGGCGCTCAGCCTCTGCTTCGTCCTCAGCTTGATCGCCGGAATAAACCTGTTGAGCACCGGCCTGCTGGGCATACGGGAGCGGGTGCGCGACTTCGCCGTTCAGAAGACGCTGGGAGTGACCCCCGCCCAGATCGGCATCGGAGTTGTCGCGGGAGTCGGCATGCTGGCAATCCTATCGCTGCTGCTCGGCATCCCACTGGGGTTGCTGGTGTACGATCGCTTCATGTCGTCCGTCGCGGAGCAGGTGGGCACCGGCCCGGGGTTCGCACACATGGACTGGCAGTGGCTGTCGCTGCTGCTGCCCGGCATGGCCGTCCTGGCGATCCTCGGCAGCGCGATTCCCGCCCGGCGAGCGGCCAGACTCGTGATCGCCGACGCGCTGCGCTACGAATAGCAGGCTTTGCCGTCGGGGAACCTCATGCTGTCGATGAAGCGTCGCTCAAACCCGGGATGCAGGGAGAGGTTCACCGTGTTGACGAGCCCGGAAAGGCGCTCCGCTTGCCGCCGGGCTTCATCGCTGACCAAGGCGAGATAGGCGCCGGAGAGCGAGGTGTTGCCGACAACTTCCAGACGCCGAGAAAGCTCCGGGCTCAGGATGCCGAGACGGACGAGGCTTCCCGGACGAAGTCTGTGGCCGAACCCGCCGGCGAGCAATACGCTCCGGAGGTCCTGCTGTCGCAGCCCCCGTTCCTGTAGGAGAACGTCCATCCCGGCTCTGATGGCGGCCTTGGCGAGCTGAACTTCCCGTACGTCCCTCTGAGACAGGCTGAACAGGTCCTCTCCCGTTCTCCTGTCCGCGATGGTGAAGGAGCTGCTCTTCCCGTTGGAGCGGACCGTGCCGAGGTACTCCTCGCCGCCGTAGGCGCAACCGCCGGCGTCCGGACTGAACCGCCCCGTCCTGTCGATAGCGCCAACCTTCACCAGCTCCGCGACCGTATCGATCAGCCCGGTACCGCAGAGGCCCGCCGGCCGGCCGTCCCCGATCACGCCGAGCGCCATCGCTTTGGCGTCTTCGTCGATGAGAACGCTTTCGACGGCGCCGTCAATTGCGCTGAGGCCGCAGCTTATGTTCATGCCCTCAAAAGCCGGCCCTGCTGCCGTGGAACAGGCGTACAGGCTTTCTTCGTCCACGAGCACCATCTCGCCGTTGGTCCCTATGTCCATCATGAGCACCGGCCGCTTCCACCTCTCGATGTCGACAGCTACGAGTCCGGCCACGATGTCGGCCCCGACGAAGGCAGATGCGGAGGGCAGCAGGTAGACCTGGCCCTGATCGGCTATCTTCAGACCCAGTTCGCCGGTGTTCATCCTTACGCTGTGAGTCTCTCGCGCGGTGTAAGGAGGCGTAATGAGGTCGCCGGTACCCTCCCGCCTGATGAAGCGAAGCATGAAGTGGTTGCCGGTCAGGCAGATATCAACGATCTACTTGGCGTCTACTTCGGCTTCACGTGAGGCCTGAGCGATGGGG
>JACQUF010000502.1 GCA_016210435.1 Chloroflexota bacterium | reverse complement strand
GTCCGACGATCCAGCGCGCCGGGCCGTTCGGTCGCACGGTCTCCACCCGCATCGGCTCGTTGAACAGCGAGCCGGTTAGGATATGGCCCGGTCCGATGTCGGGAACCCCCTTCAAGCCGCTGCTCCTACTGCCGTCGCGGACACCAAATCCTCAGATACAAAGGCTCATCCCACGGGCGAATAATAGCGTCGATATGGCCATTCTGATACCAGTGTTCATGGCCCTCGGCAGGCCACCCTAGCGGATGTAAATCCCCTGACCTTCATGACGAACTCCGACAAAGCGCGTTCTCAAAAGCCGATTCTTTCCGCGGGGCCGATCTACGGATATCGGGGATTTACAGAACAGATATCCCGTTTCACCGTTCCCATTTTGCTGCCGAGGCTGTCGGCCCGGCGGGGAGGTCGAGCGGCGGGTCGCGGGACTGAGCAAGCGATTCGGGACATAGCGTGAGAACTGAACGCGTCGGCGGACCCGCTTCTATAGGCTTCCGTTCAACCGCGCCATGGGGACACCGGCGAGGACGGGAACTCTAGGCTTGCGACCGGGGACGATTCGTCATGCAGCCTCAGCTTCACGCCGTCCCCGTAATGTCCGCAAAGATCCGCCTAGTACTGCGTAGTCTCAGGGACCGCTAATCGGCCGGCCCCTCGAACGGCGCGTTGCCTTGGACCGTCGGCTAGTGAAGCAGGCGGGGCGCAGTGGAACCTGCCACCCACTTCTTTGGGATTTCGTCACAAGGGCCTACCCTGTTTCGATGAATCTCTGGGACACAGTGCTCATTAGCAACTGCGGGCCGCCCTCGAGTATGCGTACCTAGCCATGGCAGAGGAAACCAGACCGACCGCGCCCGATCACCTCTTCATCAGCTACGCGAGCGAAGACTGGCGGCTCGCCGAATGGCTGACGCTCAAGTTGACGGCAGCGGGGTACCGCGTGTGGTGCGACCGCTTTCAACTCTTGGGTGGAGAGTCGTATCCGAGGGACATCGATGTGGCGGTCAAGCAACAGACATTTAGGGTGATTGCCTTGTTGTCTCGAAGCTCCATGGACAAACCGAATCCGATGAAGGAGCGAACGCTCGCGTTAAACATTTCACGCGACCGCCGGGTAGACTTCCTCATCCCCCTCAACGTCGATGGCCTACGTTCGACCGAATTGGACTGGATGACTTCCGACCTGACGTTCATCCCGTTCGAGAGGTGGAACATCGGGCTGATCAACCTCTTCCGCAAGCTGCAGCAAATCGACTGTCCCCGCGGCCTGGGGGACGGCCAATCTACAGTTCGAGAGCTCATCGCCTCCAGGGAAGAAGTGCTGGGCAGCCCGGAGCGCGTCTGGAGTAATGCTTGCGAGATCGTGCATATCCCCGACAGGTTTTTCAGGTACATCGGGATGTTCGATCCCATGGCAGGTCCGACGATCGAAGGCGTGGCGTTCGTCCAATCCCCGGATACGTTCTGGTCGTTTGTTTCCCCGTCAAGAGCGGTCAAAGGTCTGGAAACCGAAGAGTTCGACTGCAAATCCGTCATAGGATCAGGTGACGAACAAGTTCGCGGTCCGCTTACCGCGCTGATCCGGGCGAACGTCAGGCAATTCCTCTTGGACCGCGGACTGGAGTCAACGCCGGATGGAGACGATGTCTATTTCCCTAGGGGGCTCTTTCCCGGGGATCGGCTCAACTTTGAGCACTACGACGGTGGGCGAAGCTGGGTTCAGGTCGCGGGTTTCCGGAGTTTCCGATCCCAGTCCGGCACTTCGACCCTCACGAGATATCACGTATGCCCCCGACTGGACCCTCGTTTTTTCGACTACTCCGCGCCGGCCATGGAGCTTTCCATCAGACTCTATCTCACAGATCAGGCTGGCAACCCGCTGCATCCGAGCAGAGTGAATCGACGACGCCGAAAAATAGTCAAGGATTGGTGGAACCATGAGTGGCTGTCCAGACACAGCGCAGTCCTTCACTGGCTATCGGACGGGCGCGACCTAGTCGTTCTCACGGGGGGGTCTGAAGGCGAAATCACGTTTCGTTCTCGTCCGTGGGGGTTCATGGCGCCCGTGTCGATTCGAGAGCCAGTTGAGGCTATCAATCGAGCGGAAGATGACGTCGTTACTGAGCAACTCGTGGAGGACGACGAACCTGAAGACCCAACCCAGATTGAATCCTCCTGACGCGCGATGAACCCTCCATTTGGTCCGGGACGTGTCGATGTGCTGGACGAGCCTCGACTGGAATTCCGGCACAACCAGGACGTCGCGGATCCCCATGACGGCTTGAGTCTCTTTGGCCCATTCGACGCCGATATGCCGTCGCATCCCAAGAACATCAGCTTCGCGTTGGTAGGTACCAACAGGGGCATCGACGCGTTCAACGCGTTTGTGTCTAGGCTCGACCGGCCGGTCTTCCCACCACAGGATGCAAATGTGAGACTCTGGCCGGCTTTCCCAGGCTTCGGAGCAGCGTTCGACACCTACCTCCCGTCCCAGCCGACTGGCACATATCGAGTACCTTGGCACCGAATAGACGTAGCGACGAGAGATCGAAATCCGTTTCGGCGGGTATTCGGAACCGTTCAGGCCTACCTGGACGGAATAGAGACCGTGTTAACTCGAGACGAACCTGTACACGTGATCGTTTGTGTCGTGCCCGACGTCGTCTATCGCAATTGCCGACCGTTGTCCCAGGTATCCGATGGGGTCGGAGCGCCGTTAAATGTTCGGGAGCGGAAAGCGCGCCGTCGGGGGCAGTTGGGGCTCTTGGATGAGGACGACCCTGCGATCTATCAATACTCAGTCGACTTCCGCCGGCAGATCAAGGCGCGCGCCATGAAATTCGGCGTACCTATTCAAATTATCCAAGAATCCACGCTCCGATTATCAGACGAGAACAAATTCGGACAGCGCGCATTGACCTACTTGAGTGATCGAGCATGGAACCTCGCTGTAGCGATGTACTACAAGTCCGGCGGGAAGCCTTGGAGACTGAACGGCGCTAGGGAGGGCGTGTGCTATATCGGCATTGCTTACCGCCGAGCGTCTTCGGATGAATCCGACCAAACGGCCTGCTGCGCGGCCCAGATGTTCTTAGATTCTGGCGATGGAATCGTTTTCCTCGGTAGCTACGGTCCCTGGTATTCACCCACGGATCGCTCCTGCCACATGACTGCTGACGCCGCTCAAGAACTCCTCGAGGGCGTGCTCCAGACATATCAAGATCTCGAGGGACGGCCGCTGAGGGAGATATTCATACATAGCCGGTCCAGGATCGGCGACGAAGAGATCGAGGGGTTCGAACGCGCCCGTCCGAAGGATGCCAACCTCGTCTGCGTTCGAATACGTCGGTCATCAAGAACGCGGCTATTCCGCAGCGGGCAGATGCCAGTGCTGCGTGGAACATGGTGGAAGGTAACGGGAGCCAGCGGCTACCTCTGGGCCTCGGGATTCAAGCCATCGATAGGAACCTACGACGGATTGGAGATACCAAGACCGCTACGAATCGATGTCGCCCGCGGTGATGTGAGCGTTGATCAAGTTGCCAGGGATGTGCTGAGCCTGACGAAACTCAATTACAACGCGTGCCGCCTCGGCGACGCCGATCCCGTTACGATCGGGTATTCGGACGCTGTCGGTGAAATCCTCGTTTCCAATCCGACGGTCTCCGAAAGAAGCCCAAAGTTCAAGTTCTACATCTGAGCGCGGCAATATCGTGACCGTCTGCTCGATAGGCAGCGTGTGGAAATAACACCCAACCCCGTCTTCAAGGGATGCCGGGCGCGCGAACGCATCTGGGCGGCCCTTGAATGCGTGACAGGGCCAGTCAAGGCCCTTCACATCTACCGCGGTTTTGACAAGCCGTTACTGGCTGGTACCGTGCCGGACGCCGCGACACACGTGGCGGGGCACTGATCCAGTGGAAGTCAACGTCCGTGAGGCCTCTAGGCCACCTCGTCGCCGTCCGTCGCGGGCGCGTCACTCCCTTCAGCGTCTCGATCATGCCGAGGCGCCGGTTGGGCTGCCGCATAGCCACGGCTGTCAGGTGCACGGCGGACATATCGGGAGCGTCCTTAGCTGGCCAGCGCTACCCGCGTCGTCGCAGCCAGAGCCTCGTCCATCTTCTCGACCAGCTTGTCTGCATTGTCAGCGCCGGTCGTAATTTGACCCAACAGCGGAAGTGGGTCAAAAGTTCGTCGGCGTTGACAGCATGGGCGAACGCGCTAGCCACGTATCGAACACGTCCCGAGCGGGTAGCGTTAGCCGGGCCGCGACCTCACCGGGCGTCTACTTGCCCAGGGGCAGAAAACCAGTGAATCCCAAGCGCGCGGCTCAGCCTGAGGCAGTGTCGCCCGTTGTAGTTTGTGATTCCAATTCGCGAATTGCGACTTGATTCAGCGCGCGTGTGTAGAAGATCATGCTCTCGAGGATTCCCAAGCCGAAGACGAACTCGTTTTGCAGCAACGAAAATACGAAGGGGTCCCGTGCCCAGGCGTCGTAAGTCCTTTTCTTTTCGGGATTCGCATGGGCGAGGCCACCGTACAGGAACACATCGAAAACGACCCTGTATGTCAGCACTTCATCGTTCAGGCTAATCGGCGTTCGGTTGTCCAAGGCCGCGTTTGTTTTAGCGCGAGCGGCGTTGAATTTCCCGACAAGAACTTTGTCGATCGGGATCTTCGAATATATGTCGGCCATGTTCCTTAGTGACGTCGTTTCATTATCTTGAACAAAGAACCGCATTGTCAGGACAAATGCATCGATCGACTCCTCGTCGGGTCCGTGTCGCTCGACCACTGTGGCCTGGCCTAGCTGTCCCGAGATCGTTACTCCACTTCCAGATATCTTCTTCGTGAAGCTCAATTCCTCGAGCTTGTTGGCCTTCTCGTTGAACAGGCCGAGGGCCGCGATCGACGACCGAATATCCATCTCTCAGCCCCCGGTCCGCGCCCGCTGAACATGGCCTAGCACGAGAACGTCACGTCTAGGTCGACCGAAAACAGGTCGAATTCTCCTCCGACAGCGCGTTGGATCAGGCTGACCGAAATCTTGCCAATCGCGCTGGAATCGAGCGATTGAAGCGGCGCTGCAAATCTCAACTATGAGCGTTCCCGATATGGTGACTCTCTGGGCACCCAATCATCGACGACTCGGTTGCCGCGTCCGTGTTCGAGCGCTCGCGCCAACGTCACCCCGAAACGAACGTATGGATTCCCCCGCTGATCAGCGGCCTTCCACCACTGTTCGATAACGCTGTAGGCTTCTTGTCGTTGTGCAAGTGAGTATGGCACCTCCCCTAGAGTGGTCCGGTAGGTTGGGCGAAGCGACTTCGCCATGTGGATGCAGCCGTGCCAGATGTACAGCGCAACAATGTAATTCGCGCTTGCCGCGTGCTTAAGCAGCTCGGCCTCGCGAATTCGGGCGGTGAGCGTGACCGCCCGTCTGGCGAGCTCGTCAGGAGCCAGACTCCTGATTAGGGTGCCGCTAATCAGCTCGCGATCGACCAGTTCAACCAAGCGGACACCGCTCGGGTTCGACGGCAACGCGGAAGGCAAAACGAGGCCCAGTATCTCGGCGACCCGCTCCGCGTGCTCGTGAACATCCATGAGATTAGTGTCGCCGCCCGCCGGAACCCAATTGGTCGCCTTGGCGACTGCTCTTCGCAAAGTGTCGACTGCAAGTTGTTCCATGGTCCCGAACCTCGCAGTGCATTCATTACTGTGTCGGCCGGTAGGTTGCCATATACAACTTCGCGAGCCTACGAGAGGTAAGCGCTCGCGGTCATCAAGCGGATGGCACGGCAAAGGGGCTACCGCCGCACGGGCGCGTTTTCCCAATTGCTGCGCCGCGCCAACATTTTGCCAACATCCTCCCCGGCACCGGGGCGGAGCCAAAGCTACCGGGCCGGACGGCGCGGGGGACCGATTCGTATCCGGACGGCCGCCGCCGGACGGGCGGAGGGAGATTCCTAAACCTTTGGTCGGGTGTTCGAGTCACCCTCGGGGCACCATATCCACCTCACACGCGTCGCCCGCCCT
>JACQUF010000492.1 GCA_016210435.1 Chloroflexota bacterium | reverse complement strand
GGCCGCGCGGTCCATCCCGGCGATGCGCTCCAGGACCGACCTTACTTGTTCAGTTGCTCCGTTTGTGCCGTCAGGTCGGGAAATGTACCGGTGGCTGCAGTTCGCTGCCCACTCGGAGAACGCCGCCCAGCTGCTGCCGTCCGGGGGAGGTGCGTGCCGGGCCGCGTCTTCGATGAAGGACAGCAGCGACCGCGCCTCCGCGGCTTCCCTCCGAATGCCCCCGGCCTGTCCCTCGTCGATTTCGCCGTAAGCGAGCCCCCGCTCAGCCCGCGCTTCAAGCCTCTGGGCATAGGCCGGAAGCCGGCCGCGCCACGTTTCGAGACCGGTTGTCACTCCCGCACGCCTGGAGACCGCGTCCCAGCGAGCAGCGTGGATTCCCGTTCCATCTGGCGACCGCAACGGCGCCCCGGTGAACCATCCGGCAACTTCTTCCCGGCGCCAGGCGCGCGCTACGTTGCCCGCGCCGAAAACGGCGAACAGACCAAGGAGAAACCGGCCGTCCGGGGTGTCGGCCAGCGACCGCGGGTCCGGCCCTGAGACCGGAATTCCCGCGAGCCGGAGTGCATCATCAATTCGCCGGCCGTACGAGGGGCTGGCGCACAGAACCGCGATATCGCTGAAGCGAGCGCCTTCCTTCACGAGTGCGACTACATTTCGCACGACCCACGCGGCTTCTGCGGCAGGATCGGAAAGGCTGACGATAGAAGCGGGTTCGAGGCCGGCCGCCGGTGTGTCTCCGGGAACCCGGGCTCGTCCGATTCCACACGCCTCCAGCAATGGGCGGTCGACGGGCCCCTCACCCGCGATCGCGACTACCGCCCGCGTATGTGCTCGTTCCAGGAGTGCGCGGACGAGGTTCAGGTATTCGAGAGCAGGTGTCTCGACCAGGCCCAGGACGACTGTGCCCGCGCCGATACGAATGTTCGAGGCGCGCACGGCCTTTGTGGCGCTTCTGGCCACATCGCCGCGCGTGAGAAAGCCGGCGCTTAGCCTCAAGTAGTCGTTGAACAGGTGGACAATGCCACGGTCATGGCCCGAGGCGCCCAGGCCGGCGACGATTTCATGTGGTGCGTTCTCGAGCTCGCTGAACGTGCGATGCAAGGCCTCATGGAACGAGGGATCGCTGCGGTGGCGTTGGAGATCAGGAGCGAGGCGGTCTCCCAATTGCGTGGCCACCGAGTACACGAGTTCGGCCGCGACCAGGCGGGTCATCGGAGGCCGGAGGTCGGACAGGTCGGCGAGCTCTTCCGCCAGGTCTTCGAGGCGTGTGAAGCGCACATTGAAGAGCCCATCGGCCGCAAACGCCCTTCGCAGGTAGTAGGCGCTGTAGACCGACGGTGTTACCACCGTAACCGGGCCGAGAGGGTCGCGCCGTTTCGCATCGTCGATTGCGCCGCGAAGTGCGCGGATAAATCCGGGGCCCAACGGCGCGGCGATGATGGAGGGTCGCGGCGCCTGTGTCATGCCAGCCCCACTTGCGCGTGCGTGGCGTTTTGGTGCGCACCGATTTCGGAGGCCCGCGGGAAACAATTGCCGAAGGCGAGGTGTGATCGAGGCATGGTGCCCCCGGAGAGACTCGAACTCTCGCTCCCGGCTCCGGAGGCCGGTGCTCTATCCGCTGAGCTACGGGGGCCCATGGCCAACTATATCACCGGTACTTTCCTGTCCCGCCACGTTTGCGTCAGATCTCCGGACTTTGATGCGAGGTCGCCTTTCGCGCTTCCGAGGACCGCTGGTCAGACCTACCCCTTCGTCACCGTGATTTATACCCAAGCGGCGGCCTATCTCAAAGTGGTCGCGTCAGGGCCGTGAAGGGCGATCTCCGGGACCTCCAGGCGACCCTGCCGGTGGGACTGCAGGCGCGGGCGTTGTCGTGGCCGGACCCGTCTCGGCGGCTTGCCCCGTCGCCGGGGACTTTCGAAGCCCGCTCGTCCCGTCCTTGAAGGCCGGTACGAGAAGCAATGGCGCCACAATGGTCGTCGCAACGGTCATGAGGATCACTACGCCGAAGATCTCGCTGTTGATCGCGCCGCTCGCCAGCCCGATTCCCGCGATGATCAGCGCAACTTCGCCCCTCGGTACCATCCCGATCGCAATCCGCAGCGTTCCTCGTGTGTTGAACCCCACCGCGTAGGCTGGCGCCCCTGCGCCGACGATCTTGCTCGCGATCGCGAGCACGGAAAGCACCGCTCCGAATACCAGCGCACCTCTCAGGATCGCCGGCACGTCGACCTGCATCCCGATAACGACAAAGAAGACCGGCACCAGGAACTGGCTCACGATCAGCATCGGCTCTTCGATGCGGTGCCTCAGATCGGTCTCGGAAAGCGCCAGGCCGATCGAATACGCGCCGATGATCATGGCGAGTCCAAAGCTCTCGGCGAGCCCGGCGGCAGCGAAGGCCACCGCCAGCCCAAGGGCGAGCGACGCTCCGGTGCTTCTGAACTTGCCAATTGCAGCCGATAACGGCCTGGAGGCCAGGATGCCAACCGCGGTCAGGCCGAGCCAGAAGCCCACCGCCTTGGCGGCAATGATGCCGATCGAGGCCGCGGAAATCGCGCCCGTCTCTTCGATGCCAATGACGACGGCAAGGACGAGGATCCCCAGGACGTCGTCGACCACCGCCGCGCCAAGAATCGTGACGCCTTCCGGTGTATCGAGACGTCGGATATCCGCGAGCACCCTGGCCGTTATGCCCACCGAGGTCGCCGTCATCGCCGCGCCGACGAACAGCGCGGGGCCCAGGTCTCGAATGCTCGCGGTGCTCCCGAACCCGAACAGCAGGGTCGCGGCAACGCCCAACGAGAGCGGCAGAATGACGCCGCCCATCGCGACTGCGGTCGCCGGTCCCACGTATTTGAAGAACTGGCGGCGGTTAGTCTCCAGGCCTGCCTGGAACAGCAGTATCACCGCCGCCGCCTGGGCTATGAAAAATAGTTCGTTGGCGATCGGGACCGTCGAATCGTGCGGGACTTCGAATACCGGGCCGATGCCGCCGATGCTCAGCCCGCCCAGCGCAAACGGGCCGATCGCGATCCCCGCGCCAAGTTCCCCCAGTACGGGCGGAATCCTGAGAAATCTGCCTGCGATCTCCGCCCCGATCTTGGCGGCAAAGAGGATGATGGCCAGTCGCACGACGAGGTCTGCGACTAGCTTTAGGGGTTCTTCCACGATCTATTGCTGGCTGGCGCTCAGGATGAATCGTCTCGATAGAGACGCGAGGAGCAAGGATAACGAAACGCGGACGCACGCGCCCCAGTCAGTACTGGTTTTGCGTCCGCCCGCGTAATACCCCCTTCGCCCGGGGGGGGCAGGCCGTTTGCTGGGCGTTCCCGATTTCCGGCCCGGAACGCCCGGGCGCAGATTACGCCTTACCGATACGGAATACCTTGGTACTGCAGACCGGGCACGTGCCCTGGGTCGCCGGGCGCCCGTTCTTTAATTTGGTCGCCCTCATGTTGGTGATGTTCCGCTTGGTCCGGCACTTGAAACAGTAAGCCTGCGTCGCCATTGCGCACCTCCTATAGCTGCGTAGCTGTGAACATAGCTACGGCTTTCAAGGCTTGTCAAGTACGAAAGGGTGCGCGATCGCAGCTTTGCGTCCAAGCTAAGCGCGCGATGAGAGCGCGCGGCAGCCGCGCTACGGAGCGCTGGGAAAGCCGCCGGATCTGGCGCCGGCCGGGACTGGATCAGGCTTCAGCTATGACCTTCGCGGGCCGCCACCACGGGCCCGCGGAATCGTATCTGGCCAAAGCTAGAAATCGCCCCTCGCGCGAATAGGCCCTGACCGCCTGGCCGTGGGCGCCCGTCCGCGCCATTTCACCGGTGACCGTGACAGGCTGGCCGTGAAGGAAATGCTCCTCCGAAAGGGGGTCGAGCACGACAGCCGGTAGCTCCTGAAGTACGAAATCGGGCGGCTTCATGGCCGACTGCCAGTTTCCCAGCTTTACCATTTCCTCCAGCTGGGCGAGCGTGATCGAATCCTCGATCCGGAAGGGACCGGCGCGCCTCCGTTGCAGGACCGTCAAGTGTGCGGCGTTATCGAGCGCGGCCCCGATGTCGTGGGCAAGCGATCGGGCGTAGAACCCGCGCTCGCACTCGACGGTGACAACGAACTCAGGCGGTCGCCACTCGATCAGCTCGATCCGATCGACGGTCACCCTGCGCGGGACGCGTTCGACCGTAACTCCGGACCTCGCCAGCTCGTACAGCGGACGCCCTTCCCGCTTGAGCGCGCTGAACATGGGCGGGACCTGCTCGATTTCGCCACGGAATCGCCCGAGCGCCGCCTCAACCTGGTCCATCTTGATCGCCGATGGGTCGCATTCCAGGGTGACCGTTCCGGAGGCATCGTAGGTATCAGTTGCGACGCCAAGCCGGACGGTCATCACGTAGGTCTTCCCTGCGGTGATGACCGCGTCGACGAACCGCGTGGCCTTGCCGATGCATATGGCCAGGACCCCGGTTGCGTCGGGGTCGAGGGTCCCGCCATGCCCTACCTTGCGCTGACGTGTGAGGCGCTTGACCCGGCGGACAACGCCGGTTGACGTCACGCCCGGGTCCTTGTCGATGTTCAGAAACCCGTCGGTATCCGCGCCCTGAGCCTGTCGAAGGGCCACGTGCGACTCAGCCATCCGGACCGGCTGTCGACGCACTCACTCGGCCCTGCGCCGCATGACGTCCTCACGTGCGATCTCGTCCATGAACGCCATCATCTCCGCCGTCTTCCCCAACCTGGTATCCAGCTTGAAGCTGAGCCGTGGCACGTGGCGCATCCGGACCTTGTCTTCCACCGAATGTCGCAGAAAGCCTGCAGCCGACTCCAGGGCAGTGAGCGTCGCGGACCGCTCCTCGTCCGTTCCCATCACACTCACTGAAACTTTGGCTGTGGTGAGGTCCGGACTCGTGTCGACATCAGTCACGGAAGTGAGCGGCGCGATCCGAGGGTCGGCGAGAGCCTCGTGAATCAGCAGGCCGAGCTCGCGCTTCAGGGTAGCGTTTACGCGCTCCATCCGACGGGACATCGCGATCGCTCCTACTCCGCCGGAGCTACCCAGATGCGGCCGGCCACCTCGAGGCCCAGGACTACATCGCCTCCCGAAAACCGCAGCCCTACTACGCCGCGGTAGGGCGCGTTCTCTTCAACGTGGACGGTGACGCCGGGCAGCACGCCCTTGGCGCACAGGTACTCGAGCAGCTGCTGGTCCTCGAAGGGAATCCGGTCGATCATGACAGTGCGGCCCGGCTTTACGGCATCGAGTCGCACGACGTCACGGTGGCGTGGTTTGTAGCCGCTGCCCGGGATCGGATGGCCGAAAGGGCACGTCTGCGGGTTGCCCAGCTTTTGCTGGATCACCTTCTCGAGATCATCGGACATCGCGTGCTCCAGCCGGTGGGCCTCCACGTGGGCCTTGTGGAGCTGGAGCCCAAGGAGGTCGACGACCATGCGTTCCGCCAGCCTGTGGCGCCTGACGATGCGCTCCGCAAGCAAGCGGCCGCTCCCTGTCAATTCGATGTCCTTGTTCTCGCCGAACTGGATGAGACTTTCCCGTTCCATCCGCCGGAGCATCCCGGCGACTGATGGGAGGGAAGTCCCGAGGCCCTCGCTCGCGGGCGTCCTCTTGAGCTGATCGACGAGGTTGTGCTGGGTCACCCGCAGCCCCTGCTCCTGGACACGGTAGATCGACAGCAGGTAGTTCTCAGTCGCCCGCGTCAGCTGGATCCCGCCGGTGTCCCCCCGGGAGTTCTTGCCCGCCGCGCGGACCTCGCGTCCGCTTGCTGTTCGCTCTCCGACCATTGCTGAAATCGACGACCTCGGCTATGCCTATTATGGCCCGACAGTCGAAAATCGGAACGTTCAGCTAGCGTTTCGGGACCCGAGTCCAGCCAGCATCCATTCATACGCGGTCTGCACGGTGACGCTTGCCGGCACCGCGGGCGGGCCCGAGTCCCGCGTCAGGGTGAGTAGCAGTTTCACCGCTTCTGGATGCCCCGTACCTGCCTCTTCCAAAGCTTGCAGCTCTCTGTCAGCTATCGCAGCGTTTGACGCGTCGGCACAAACCTGGATCAGCTTCGATTCCCCTGAAGGCCAGCGGGCGAGGAAGTCAACCTCTAGCCCACTCGGCGTCCGCACGTACGTCACGCTGGCGCCCCGCCGCTCTAGTTCAACCATGACCGCTGTTTCGAGCGCGTGCCCCACGTTTGCCCGTCCGGTTCGGTCGAACACTGGAATCAGCGCCGGATCTACGGGATATGACTTGCGCGGGTTGACCATGCGCTGACGATCGGATCCTGCTTCGATCCAAACCGTGCGGATTAGAAAGCAGTCCTCAAGGTGCGCGAGCAGCTGATGGACAGTGTCCTTTGATATGGCTATTCCCTGTGATCTCAACGCCCGATAGAACTTTTCAGCCGAGAAGAGTCCACCTGCGTTCGCGAGTAGTTGCCTGACAAGCCAGCGCAGCCCCTGGACATTTGTAACGCCGTGGCGCTCAACCACGTCTCGCACGATCACGACGTCTACATGG
>JACQUF010000491.1 GCA_016210435.1 Chloroflexota bacterium | reverse complement strand
GGTTAATGGTCGATTGCGTTTGTGTCAACGGCGCGTGTCAAACAAACACCGGCCCTGAAGTCTGACGCGCGGGAAGGTCTGGCGAATGGCAATTCTTCGAAGAGCGAACCAGCGGCTGCTGCGGCGATTTCCGGGGGGCAATCGCTACTACCTGGCTGGATCAAAGACCGGATCGCGGATGCTTCACGTCGGGGACATCAGGTGGGCGCCGGGGTCCTCGATGCCGTGTCATATCCACCCCGAGCCGAAAGCCGAAGAATCCCAGCTCATGCTTGAGGGTGAGCTCGAGCTCACCTATGAAGGCCAGACATATACGATGCGACCCGGCGATGTGGCTCTCGCACCGCCCGGCACCCCGCATGCATGGGTAAACAAGTCGGGCAAGATGGCCCGCATGATCACGGTATTCCCGATGAACGATCCCTCGACGAAGGACGTCGAACCTCCGCCAATTAAGAACGGGCCGCAACCCCGCGGGGTCGTGTTCAAGAAGGACATGAAGCTGTTCGAGTTTCAGCCCGGGATCATGAGGTATGACCTCGTGACCGAAGCCCAGGGGGCAAAGTCGACCTTCTTCAGCATGCTGTTCTTCGAACCGGGCTCAAAGGCCCCAACCCACTATCACCCGGCCACCGAGGAAGCCCAGTTCATCGTAAAAGGCGAACTCACCGCCGTGTACGGAAACGAGGTGACCGTCTGCCGGACGGGCGATCTCTATCTCGCCGAGCCGGGCCTGAGGCACGGGTTTACCAATAAGTCGGACCAGCAGGCCGTGTTGCTTGCCATCCACCCGACTGCCAGGGTGGAGCGCGTCCTGGTCGACGACACGGACCTCCCCTACTAGCCTTCCTTCTCCCACCGGGAGAAGGTTGGGATGAGGGCGGTGGGCTCAGCGCACGCCATCGACAAATCAAGCAACGTGCCCCCGGATGAAGGTGCGAATTGATCCTCGACTGGAACGACATCGACCGCTGGCTGATGGGCGAAGCGTGGGTCGGATCAAGGATCCTGTCCCATCTTCAGGAGCTGTGCGATCGGATCGGGCCCCGGTGGGCTTCGACGCCCGAGGAGCGGGAGGCTGCGGAATACATCCGGGGTCAGTTCGAAGCTGACGGACTTGCGGACGCCCGCCTCGAGGAGTTCGAGCTCCAGACGTGGTCGTACGACCGCGCCACCGCGCGTGTGCAGGAGGAAGATGGGCCGTCGATCCCGATCCTGCCCTATCTGTGGTGCCCGCCGACCACGGTATCGGGGCCGCTCGTAGATATCGGATTCGGTACCGCCCGCGAAATCGCAGAAGCCGGCGCCAGGCTGCGCGCTGGGATCGCGGTGGTTGATCCAGGTCTAGAGCCATTTACGACGCCCGTGCCATTCCCGATCAGGCTTCAGGCGATCGCGAAAGCCGGGGCGAGGGCGGTGGTTGGGATCGACCGCAAGACCGGCGGGCGCCTGGAGTTCCAACCTGCGATCGATTGGCGGCGCCACAGGATCGATCCTCATCCGGCGCCGACGGTCAACGTCAGCCGTGAGACCGGGCTGTACCTGCGCCGGCTGTCGGGAGCTGGAAAGAATCTCGCGATCGAAGTCGAGAGTCGCTTCTACACCGCGCCCGCGGCCAACGTGCTCGCTGAGCTAACGGGGGCTCGGTGGCCGGACCGCCACATCGTCCTGGGTGGGCACCACGATACCGTGTGGCATTCCCCGGGCGGGAACGACAACGCGTCGGGGACCGCCGTTGTGCTCGAAGCAGCCCGAGTCCTTTCCAGACTGGCGAGGGAAAAGGGCATACGCCCTGGGTGCACCATCCGCTTCGCGACGTGGACGGCCGAAGAACAGATGCTTCAGGGTTCGACTGCCTATGTCCGCCGCCATTACGGCACCGAGAAGCTGCCGCTTCTCATGGTCAACCTGGACGAGCTTTCGACCGGGAACATGAAAGGCGTGATCTTGCAGTTCCCTCATCTGAGGGAATTTGTCCAGCAACAGCTCGACTCGATGCAGGGTGGCCTGGTATGCCACGTCATGTCGCAAATGGATGCATGGTCTGACCATTTCTCGTTCAGTTTGCGGGGAATACCGTCCGCGATACTATGGCGTTGGCGGTTTTTCGGTCGATATCCCGAGGCAGACTATCACCACGAGCACGGCGACACGCTTGACAAGGTGCGCGTCCGCGACCTCAAGGAGTATGCAGGCCTCCTGTCGAGGCTCCTGCTGCGGCTATCGCAGGTACCCCCGGGGGACTGGCCACCATCTGCGGTGGAACCGCGAACTGTCGAGGAGCAGATCGCGAGAGAGATCGGCACGATTCACAGGACATTCCACTGACGGAGACCTCGTGATGGATATCAAGTTTAGCGTCCGGCAGAGCAAGAAGGACAAGGACGTAGTTGAGGTCCGATACGACTGCAGCTGCGGCTGTCACCCCAACGCGCGTTACCGGCGAGGATCGGCAGATGCCGCTCATGAACACTGTTGCTGTGGGATTGCACACTTCGCGGGGGCCGATGCGGCGGCGCAGCTTGAACGCTACTTGAGCGATCGCCGGCTTCAAGGTATCGACCCACCGGAGCGGGAGTACTCGGTTCAGACGTCCAACGTCAGAGCCCCATGGGGCGAAGAGCTCGCGGTGGCGTATGCCATTCCGAAGAACCATGGCTGATCCAGGTCATCGCCCATGGATTCGATCCGGGTGGATACTACAATTCGTCCCGGAGGACCAGCGGTGGGGATCACATACATCGAGGGAACGGTACGCGGCCCGGCGGCTAAAGAATCCAAGGTCCGCTTCCTTGTTGATAGCGGCGCCGTCTACAGCCTGTTACCTCACGCGGTCTGGATTGCGATCGGTTTGGAACCGAATCGCGAGGAGACTTTCCACCTCGCCGATGGGACGCCGGTGCGGCGAAAAGTATCCGAGTGCCTTGTCACGCTTCAGCAGGGCGAGGGGCACACCCCGGTCGTCCTGGGTGAGCCTGGCGACGATGTGGCGTTGCTAGGTGTCGTGACTCTGGAAATCCTCGGACTGGTATTCAACCCCTTCAGCAGGACTCTTCAGCCGATGCGAGCGCTCCTGTTAGCAGCTAACCGGGGCGATTTCCGTTAGCCGGCTTGCATCGAACGCCGCAGGTCGCCTTGAAGGGAATTGGCCGAGCGTTCGTTCGAAGGCCGGCTCCACTTGACCTACCCGAGGTAGCGCCAGACCGCGACCAGGCGGCTGAGTATCTGGACCCGCTCCGCCGGCACGAAGATGGGCTCCATCAGCGGATTCGCGGGCTGTAGCCGGATTGTCCGGCCTTCCCGGTAAACCTTCTTGAGCGTCGTTTCGTCATCCGGAGATATTCGGACCGCGGCGGTCGCGCCATTCGGCACATCGTCCGCCTGCTCCATGACCACGAGGTCGCCGTCCGCGATCAGCGAATCGATCATTGAATCGCCCCGCACACGGAGGGCGTACAGTCGCTCTCCAGTACCAACGATGGCCTGCGGAAGGTCCACGATATCCAGGGCTTCATAGCCTTTCCACGATTCCGTGGCCGGAAGCGGGAAGGGCGCCCCGGCTGCGATCGAGCCTACGAGGGGGACCGCTACGGTCTCAGGTTTGTTTTTTTGGCGAGTCGAGGCCGTCGAGGCTCCAAAACTGCGGGCGGGGCCCGCAAGGCCAATCCCGCGTGAAATCCGGTCATCGCGGTCCAGCAATCCGCGCTTACGCAGGACGTTGAGGTTGTAGTCGACCACTGATGTCGAGCTGATATCGCAGCCCCGCTGGATATCGCGGATCGTGGGCGGATAACCGTGCTCCTCGATGAACTCGCGGATGAAATCGAGGATCTGCCGCTGACGCCCGCTCAGTCCCTGCATCTGACCACCCCACGCTCGTGCGGTTTAGCACGGATGTTCGAATGCAACCTAGCAGGTGGGGTTTCAGGGCGTCAATGAGCGCGTGTCGCACCCAAAGATGGTGTTACGCGGGCTTGATGGCCTTGTTGTAGGCCTTCGTCAGGCGTGAAATCCGCCGGGACGCGTTGTTCTTTTTGATGACGCCCTTTGTCGCCGCCTGGGCGAGTCGCTTGATGGCGCCCTGCAGCGCTTCCGCAGACTGTAGGGATTTCGGGTCCGACTCGATCGCCTGTCGTGCCAATGCGACACGGCGCCGCGTGGCAGTCAGGATCGGCTTGTTGCGGTCGTGCCGCCGCAGGTCGACGCGGTGCGATTTCTTGTATGCAGGCATCCAGGACCCTCACCCCTACTTCGTAGGCCCTCTCCC
>JACQUF010000500.1 GCA_016210435.1 Chloroflexota bacterium | reverse complement strand
GCTGGACCCGGTCCACGTGCGCGACTGACGCCAGCGCCCCGGCCGCGGCCCAGCGCACAACCTCGTACGTGGCGGCGAGATTCTGGATCAGCGCTTTCTGGACCCGGTCCACGTGCGCGACTGATGACAGGGCATTGACCGTCAACTCGCGCACCCCCACATCCGAGTCATCGAGCTTCTCGATCAGCGCTTTCTGGACGCGGGCTACGTGCGCGACTGACCCCAGCGCCCAAGCCGCATCCCCGCGCACCACCACGTCCGAGTCTTCGAGCTTCTCGATCAGCGCTTTCTGGACGCGGGCTACGTGCCCGATTGACGCCAGCGCCCAGACCGCATTCCTGCGCACCACCACGTCCGAGTCTTCGAGCTTCTGGATCAGCGCTTTCTGGATCCGGTCCATGTGAACGATTGATGCCAGGGCGGCCGCAGCCCAGCGCACCTCGTCCGAGTCTTCGAGCTTCTCGATCAGCGCCTGCTGGACCCGGTCTTCGTAAGCGACTGACCGCAAGGCATCGGCCGCATCCCAGCGCACACTCACGTCCGTGTCGTCGAGTTTTTGGATCAGCGCCTTCTGGACGCGGTCCACGTGAGCGGCATACGCCAGAGGCCGAATGACCCAGCGTCCGGGGTTCTCGATCGCCCCAAGCGCCCTGTCGAGTATGCCTTCCGCCCAGTTCGCCGCGACGTTCCATCCGTCGACATTGACTTGGGTATCACTCCGCTTGGTGATGATGCCCGCGATCTCGATCTCCCGAGCTGTCGGTTCTCCCTGTAGCCCGGCCCTGGACCGCGGGAGCATTCGCACAACCCGCAGCGCGTGATGCGGGGCGAGGGCGACGACGTGACCGATTACCTTCTCCCATGTCGGCCAACCGTCTTCGGTGGATGGCAGGAGAAGCCAATCCATGGGTTCTGGGTTTAGCCGGGGCCGTCTTCTGCCCCGCTCAGTCAAGGTGGTTCGTAGCGCATCTCGTTCATGGTGCCTGGATTCTAGCAATCCCACGACCGGCGCTCTGTCGCCGCCGGACTCGCGACATGCTGAACTGTCGTTCATCAAGGGCTGAACGGACCAGCTACATCGGTATTGACCCAGCCCACTGAGAAGGTGTGGAAGACGATGGTTGCGCGATCGATCCCGTCGCTGTCAGAAACTCCCAGATGGTGTGCGGCGTCGCTCTGATGCCTTCCGATGGTGGACTGGCTGATGCCCATGATGGTTGCTGTTGTACCCTCAGGCCCGCCTCGGCAGACTCGAACTAACAGTCTCGGACTGCATGAGTCTGTGATCCACGCCGGCAGCCTCGGAGGATCAGGCCAGCGATTGAGAGGGCGTCCCGTGTCGGGTTGCGCTGGCCCCCCGGATCCGGCTCGGACCAAGGACGCCTGACGGCCGCACACGATGCCAGCCGTCTTCACCTCGGTTTGGGGGCACGTCCCCGGCGCTCGTGGTTGTCACAGTCGCGCCTGGGCGTTTCCGGATCGGGTCCTGCCAACGCCTGGCGCCACATACTCTCAGCCTCCCTGGAACCGACCTCGCGACCCTCCTCTCTGGGTAGCAACGACCAGCCACGGGTGCGGTTAGCCTCCCTCACGACCTCGCTCCTAAGCCGGTTCTTCCACGGCATTCGGCGCAAGATGGCTTCGCGAGCCTGGGACTTTCGCACCGCCGCCTGTGCGACCTTCGGGTTGTCTAGGAATGGTTCAAGTACGCCCCAAGGAAGCTCCGCGGGTATCCGGATCGGATCTCGACTGAGGCGGAAATGATTGATTAGGTGCGCCTGGACCGGGATGGCGATCTTGTAGATCTCGCCTCCCCAGCCGGTTCGCTCGCTGAGGTTCCAGCCCAGATCTCTGGCGGTCAGTAGCACGAGGTTCGGACGATCTCTCGGGACCTCATAGCGGCCCAGTAGCCGGTGGCAGACGCCACAGAACACGGGAACCCAGTATTCGGACTGGTCGCGATGCCTGGGATCTTCACGTTGTCCGGGCCGGGGCGGCGCTGGCACGCCAGGCACGATCACGAGGCCGAGCTTGAGCGCCCTTTCCAGCCCGCGTCCGGGGTCCTCCGCGTAGACGTTGTGCCGGAGGACGTCGTACACAAGCCGAGACGAACAGAAGGCCCTGCTCGCGACAGCCGAGACGGGCCTGCCGATGAGCCAGCTCAGCATGACTCGTCTCGCGAAAGGCACGTCGTTCACCGCGTCGCGTGGCACGATCTTGCCCCTCGATGGCTCGAAGGGATTCATCCCGAACCACGGAAGGCGGTCGGCAAGACTTTCCGGACGGCCGCGAGGGATTCTCCACCGCTGCTCACTGATGCTCGTTCTCTTGTGCCTGTCGCGCCGCTTGAGGAGAGCTGTCACCATGCGAAGTAGCATCGTTCAAGGCCGCCTTTCAGTTTGGAATTGGTCGGAAATATCCCCAGAAAGGGCACGCACGAACCATGCACGGAGCACGCACCGGGCACGAATCGGGCATGCGGGCGACATGCCCGGCGCGCGTGGCAGCGGGGCGGCGCGAATCTGTCCCCGTCATCCGCGCTGGAAGGGTGCTGCTGGCGTGCCGGAAAGAACGTTCGGAGGTGTGGCCGTCGATAGCATGTGGTCTGTCAATCACCCTGACCCTGTTCGGCCCTGTGGTCACCGCTCGCCGACGCGCGCTCCACGTGTTTTCGCTCGTTCGTCGATCGGGTTCGAGCAGCCCTAGGATGGTCGGATGCCTTCGGCGCCGCCCGTGGCGCCTCCGCCACGGCGAGCCGGCCGCTGCCGATCGCGGTCATCCGGCCGGCGATGAACCAAAGCGCCGCGGCGATCTCGTCGACGGCCCGTTCCATGGCCCGGTCGACTTTGACCTCTGGCTGTGTCGCTTTTTGGTGCTTTAACAAGAGTCGACGCGCGGTTCTCTAAAATGTGACCTTCCTCTCTGATACCATCTTAATAAGGAATGTCGCAACCTGTGATCGTGCAATTGGAGAATGGCGAGAAATGCAAAAGACCAGACGTGCATATGCAATCGACAGAGCTGCCGCACCAAGCTCGAAACCATCAGCGCGAAAAGGCACCGGTTCTCGAAGACGGACCACGGACGAGGAGGCTGCCGACTGGCGGGACCGCTACGAGGCCGGGGAGTCGTTTGCCAGGATCGCCGGGTCTGTGCAACGGAGTCCCCACACCGTGAAGAGCGGGGTCCAACGTGCCCAGGCCGCCCAGGAGCGCACCGCTGTTCGACGGGAGGCGATGAAAGAGGCATTCCGCGCCCATCTGAACGAGCTGCTCGATCTGCTTGGGGCGATCGGCCGGGAGTTCGAAGACGTGACCGTGCCGGTGGTCGGCCTCAGGGGGCGTACCCGCGAAACGGGCAAACCGTTCGGTCCGTTCAACATTCCGGACATCGACGCCGAGGACATCCAGGTCGTTCTGGACATCGAGGGTGCACTCAACTGGGGGCTGCTAATAGAACATCTGGGCCGGGATGCCGCGATGAGGGCGATCGGGCAGGTGAAGAAGATCGCCGCCACCCTGGCGAACTGTGAGATCGATCTCAGAAAGTCACTGGAAGCGAAATTGACAGAAGCGACAGGGTTGGGAATCCATGCCAGTGATCCGGGGAAGGCGTGGATATCACGGGCCGGAGTCGCAGAAGTCCTCAATGCATCCTGTCAGGCCGCGGCGGGACGGGACTCTCGATTGCGGTCGATGGCGGCAAACCTGCGACCGCAGGACAAATCGATCATGTACGGCAGTGTGTTGCTGGTCCTAGGCCTTGATGATCCAGAAGGTCTGCTGCCGTCCATCGTCGTGGTCTTGAAGGACGTCCCCGGGATGGTCGAATACGGTCGACTCAGATCGGTCGTTTCCGACTATGCTGCGGCGACCGGAAAAGCCGCGGATGAGATCGGGGTCCTGAGATCGGCTCACTTCGTGCCCGGAGAGTGCAGGGCTTGCAGGCGCCTTGGAATGTAGATATTCGAGATTGTGAGAGTCCGGCGGGGCGAAGAACGGAGGGGAAGATGCGAGCGGCCAACCTACGAAGGGTCAGCACAGAAGAGCAGGTAGCGGGCTACAGTCTCGACGCCCAGCAGCGGGCGTTCTTGCGGCTCGTGGAGGAACGCGGCTGGGAGGTGTATGGGGAGTACGTCGAGGAGGGCCAGTCGGCCCATGTCGACGACGCGAGAAAGCGCCCGGTATTCATGAAGGCGATGGAAGATGCGCTCGCTCGCAAGTACGACGTCCTCGTAGTGCATCGGATCGACAGGTTCAGCCGCAATTTAAGGATCACGCTCGAATGGTTCGAAAAACTGGGCAAGGCCGGAGTTGGCTTCGTGTCGATCGAGAACCAGATGGACTACAGCACCCCCGAGGGCAAATTCATGCTCGCAATGCAGGGTGGTCTGGCGCAGCTGTATTCCGAAAACCTGGGTAGGGAAGTGAAGAAGGGGTGGGCAGAACGGCGCGCCCAGGGCCTGTACTGCGGACTGCTGGCCTTCGGTGCGAAGAAGGGCGACGACGGAATCCCTCTAAAGGACCCGGAGACGCACCAGGGTTTGCAGTTGATGTTCGAGTTGGGCGCCCAGGGTCACAGCGATCGTCAAGTCGCGGCAGCACTCAACGCCGGCGGATACCGAACGGCCGGCAATCAGGGCAGCAGACTGTTCTCGAAATACACGGTCAAGGGCATCCTGACGAACCGCTTTTACATCGGCTTCATTCCCGACGGCAAGGGTGGATGGTTGAAGGCGAAACATGATCCGTTGATAGCGCCGGAGCTTTTTGAAGCGGCCCAGGAGGCTCGAAAGCGGAATCGCAGGAAGCCGACTCGCAACGTCCGTGCTGACGCCCGGGTCTCCGCGCTCTCCGGCCTTGCGCGCTGCCGGTCCTGCGGGGCTACGCTGAGGACTTTCCGCAACCGGGGAATCGCCCGGCTCATCTGCAACACGCGCCTCAAGAATTCAGGGTGTCTTGAGCCGAGCGCGCAGATAAGGGTGTATGAACAGGCAATGGCGGAGTTCCTTGAGGCGTTCAGGTTGCCCGCCGCACAGAAGGAAAGGGTCGTCAATCAACGCGCTCGAGACGTCAAGTTCGACCGACCGGAGTCACTCGAACTCGGGCGGTTGGTCCAGGCACGCGAGAGGGTCGCGGACATGTTCAAGTGGGGTCATCTGTCCCGCAGCGAATACCTTCGCGAACGGCAGGAACTGGAGCGTGCGATCGAGATCCTCGAACGATCCAACCCGGATGACGGGCGGCTTCAAGAGTTCACCCGGCTGGTGAACGACGTGCAGGCCGCCTGGGCCGCCGCGGACGACGAGGGGAAGAACAAGCTCGCGCACGCGATCTTCGACGCTGTTTGGATCGAAAACAAAAGGGTCGTGGCAGTTACGCCACGACCCGAACTGACGCCGCTTTTTGACCGAGCCTGGCAAGCTGCGCCAGATAGTGTTTTGCACTGGCGACCCCGAGCGGATTTGAACCGCCGATCTCTTCCTTGACAGGGAAGTGTGTTAGGCCGCTACACCACGGGGCCGCGATGTACGGCGAGCGCTGAACTCGCCAGCAACCAATTCTATC
>JACQUF010000499.1 GCA_016210435.1 Chloroflexota bacterium | reverse complement strand
GCGCCCGTCGCCGGGTCGATCTCCTCGGAGTACAGGCCCACGTCGTTGGACCGTTTCAGCAGGCTCTGGAACAGCTCATGCGCCTCATCCAGCCGCCCCGAGCGGGCAAGCGCCTCGGCTAACCCGAAGCTGGCGGGGAGGAATGCTCCTTCCGTCCGAGTCAATTCTCTTCATCTTTTCCGCCACACTCGCCGGGGTGCTCCAGGCAGTGCGGTTTCGCTTGCGGGAGCTCGGACCGGTTCGCGGCCACCCACGCGTACACGATGTCCTCGATCTGCTTCAGTCCCGGCAGGTACGACAGCCCCAGCAACGGCCTGACGCCGAGGGCCCAGGCAAGGCCGGCAACCACGGCGGCCGCCCCCCTGTGGTGTCTACCATCCGGCTCGATCGCCCAAGCCTCACGCTCGCACTCCTCGCGGGTGAGGCCCAGGGATCCGGGCGCTTCCGGGTTCTGGCACGGAACGGCCGCCACGCGGCCGTGCGAATCCAGCGACTTGAGCCACTGGACCGCCAGCGTTCAGAACCCTCAGTTGCCGTCAAAGACGAGAACAAGCCGGTTTTCCCATTGAGAACCGGTGGGATCATCAGTGTAGATATCCTGTGCGTGCTTCGGCAGGTTTTCTCTCACGCTCTCCGGAAGGTCCTCGTCTCTCTCGTAAGGCATAGCTTCCTCCTCCTAGTGTGCCAGTGCGGCCGAATCACCACCTTATCGACTTGATCCGGAATGTCCTTTCATCAACTGCTTTGCGGCAGGAATCGTGCCGGGAAGGTTGGCGATTAACGGCAACCCCGAGTTCGCATGAGCGTGCTATAATCGGGGCGCGGAAACGCAGGGATACGGTGCGAGAGGGTGCTTAGCGGTGGAAACGAACGAGCTTGAGAAAGTACGCAAGGTTGCGCGCGAATGTGCCCGGCTGACGGTGTTCCGCGGAGTGCTGGACGACGAAGTTGGGCGGGCATTTCTGGGCCTCCTGGATATCCTGTCCGGCGGCAGGGGCGAGGCAGACGAAGCTGCCGCCGCCTACGGGCGCGCCTTCGCGCTCCTGGCCGGCGAGGCGGAACTGGCTCCCCAAGAGGGCGTTGGGGACGCCTGGCAAGATCACCTTCTCGATCGCCTGCTCGCCGACGACAATCCGTTCAGCCGGAAGGCTGAGATGGCGTACCCGGCCGGCATGGGTGCATCTCTTCTTGCGGCGGCCTGCCACGATCTCGAGATCCTAGAGTCGCTCTTCAGACTGGATGCAGACGCGGTCGTCCGCGCCGTAGAGGATACGCTTGGCCATAGGGGGCTGCCCCGTTGGGACCGCTTCTCTCCGCTTTCGCTTCTACAGGCTCAACCCGCGGACGACCTGAAGGTCGCATTCTCTCGGACAACCGGCTGGTCGATTCTCACCAACAGATTGGCCGAACACTTTCGTTCCAGGGGCGCCGGGGATTTCGGCCGGTTCCGGGCTTTCCGCTGGGTGAGGCGCGATGGACAAGGGACGCTCGAGGGAGTTGATAACCCGGACCCGATCCAGTTGGACGAGCTAATCGCCTACGATGCGGAGCGGGAACTCCTGGTCCAGAACACCGAGCACTTTGTGGCCGGTTACCCGGCCAACAACGTCCTCCTGTATGGCGACCGCGGCACGGGCAAGTCATCCACGGTGAAGGCGCTGCTCAACGCCTATGCCGACCGGGGCCTGCGGTTGGTCGAGGTTTCCAAGCAGCACCTGGGCGATTTCCCGCGAATCGTGAGGCTGCTGCGCAGTCGGGGGGAGCGCTTCGTCCTGTTCGTGGACGACCTCTCCTTTGACGACAACGAAACCCACTACAAGGAACTGAAGGCGATTCTCGAGGGCGGATTGGAAGTCCGGCCGCAAAACGTTCTGCTCTACGCCACGTCCAACCGGCGCCACCTCGTCCGCGAGCGACACGCCGACCGCGGCGATGGCAGCAGTTCCGACGAGATCCGCTCCCGCGACACGGTGGAGGAGAAGCTGTCGCTGAGCGACCGGTTTGGCATCACGGTGACGTTCCTCGCGCCCGACCAGGGCAAGTATCTCCACATCGTATCGGGCCTGGCGGCGCAGCGCGGGATCGAAGTTCCCGGCGCGGAATTGGCGGACCTGGCTCTCAAATGGTCGGCTCGCCACAACGGCCGATCCGGCCGGACCGCGCGCCAGTTCGTGGATCACTTGCAGGCGGCGCTGGCATTGAATACATCTATTCTTCCTCTTCAGACAACCTCTCCGTGAGCTCGCGGGCGACTTCCAGGGCCCGGCTCGCCTCCAGATCTCGGCCCAGCGCATCGTAGACCTCGGCCAGGTTCTCGTAGATCTCGGGTCGCATAGGGTCGCTGGCGATCGATTGGTTGTAGGCTACCACGGCTTCCTGATGGCGACCCAGGCTGAAGTAGGCCGCACCCAGGGCATTGAGCGCGTCCGGGTCACGAGGGTTGAGCTGTGCCGCCTGCAGCGCCGCCTCCAGCGCATCGTCGGTGCGATCCAGGTTCATGTAGGTGAAGGCCAGGTCAACCCAGGTGGAAAGGTCCGAGGGATCCAGTTGGGTAGCTTTCTCGTAAGAGCCGGCGGCTTCCTCGGCACGGTCCAGCGCCGCCAGCGACGCCGCGGAGGACTTCCAGAGTAGGGGGTTATCGGGATCGAGGGCGCTGCCCCGGCGGAAGGTCTCGAGGGCCGCGTCGAAATCGCCGAGCTCGGCCGTCGCGGCGCCGAGCAGGCTCAGGACGTG
>JACQUF010000498.1 GCA_016210435.1 Chloroflexota bacterium | reverse complement strand
GCTGGGAGTCGATGAAGGCACGCTGTTCGGGGGTGAGACCTTGCAATTGGCCGCTCCGCCACCTTTCGATCGGGCGTATTGCCATACGCCCCTGCTCGGTGACATGTTATTGACCGTCGCGGGCAGATCGCCAGGGAGGCCGGTATGCAATATCGCGCGCTCGGAAGCACGGGAATGCAGGTCTCGGAGATCGTGTTCGGCGCGGGCGCCGTGGGCGGCGTCGTCTTCAAGAAGGAACGCCCCGTCAGGCTCGAGGCGGTGCGGCGCGCACTGGCCGCAGGCATCAACTGGATCGATACCGCGCCCAGTTATGGCGATGGCCAGTCGGAAGAGAACCTCGGCTGGATCCTCCGCGATCTCAGCGCTGCACCGCACGTGTCCACCAAGGTACGGATCGATCCCTCTCACTCCGGCGATGTGGACGGGGAGGCGAGGCGATCGATCGAACAGAGCCTCCGAAGGCTCGGACGCTCGAGCGTGGACCTGTTCCAACTTCACAGCCGAATCGTGAACGCCGAAACAGGAACGGGCGCGGTCACTGCCGAACTTGTTCTCGGCAAGGGAGGCGTCGCGGACGCGTTCGACAAACTCAGGTCGGAGGGCCTGACAAAGTATTTGGGCATTACCGGCCTTGGCGACACCGCGGCACTCCATAAGGTCATCGATTCAGGCCGTTTCCAGACGGTCCAGGTCTACCACAATCTGCTGAATCCAAGCGCGGGGCGCTCTGTTCCACGCGATTTCTCGGCGCAGGACTTCCGCGACCTGATAGGCGCCGCGAACGCGAAGGGAATGGGAGTGCTCAATATCCGCGTCCTGGCCGCGGGGGTCATAGCCGGCAGGCCGGCGCCGGCCGGATTTCCGGCCATGTCACCGGGTTCTGATCCAGAGGCCGATCGGCAACGGACCAGGCTCGTTGGGGAAGCGCTGGCCTCGGAAAAAGGCACGATGGCGCAGAAGGCGGTCCGCTTCGCTCTCGCCGACCGCAGGATCTCGGGCGTGCTCGTAGGGTTCGCGGAGCTGGAACATATCGACGAGGCTCTGGGCGCGGTCGACATGGGGCCTCTGTCCGACGCCGCGGTCCGGCGCCTTCAGGAGCTCTGGCGGACCGACTTCCGCGCCTAACCCGTCTGATGGGGTTCGGTCCCCAACGAAGGTCCCGCAAGTTGCCAGAGATCTACAGACGTAGAACTCAGCGAACCCGGGCTACGGCAAAATGGGAGCTCCGTTGTCCCGAGTATGTTTCTTTAGCTTAGCAGTTTCTCTCGAGATCTCGATCTTCGCAGCTACGCTCGAACCGTTGAGGGTCAGGGTGCCGATCCGGACATCGGTAAACGCGTCAACGGCTGAGAGTGCGCGGACAAACGAGAACAAGTCCTCGGGCATGCCGGAAGAGGCGTTTACAAGCACGAGTTTGCCGTCGTCGTCCACCTCTTGAAGCGCAACCCCTGCCGACACGGCGCCGCGTATCGCGGCCAGGGTTTCAGAGAACGAACGATCGCGTCCCTTGATTGCCTCGTCGGCAGCAACGAGGATCGCAAGCTCCGCCTTTGCAGCGTCAAGTTTCTCCTGGACCAATGAGATCCGTCGCAGCTGCACTGTGCGGAGCCTCCCCTGGGGTTCGAGGTTGTCCACCATGGCCTGAAGGGAATCTCCCCTGCCGGAAACTGAAGCGAACGCCTGGTACGCCGGTACGATTCCGACGAGCATGACCACGGCCGCGGCGCCTGCGATGAGCGTCTTCAGGGGTAGAGGCCGCGGGCGGTACTGGTCCGGGAGGAAGTCAAATACGGGCTCCGAAACGCCCGCCTTCCCGTGTTGGCGCTTTCGAGCCAGTTGCCGGGCCGCCCCGAGCGCTGCCGCGTACTGTCCCGCAAGGAAGCCCTCCGGAGCGCCGAACATCTCCGCGATTGCCTCGCGCGGGTAGGGCAGGGTGGCGAGCGCGAGATCAGTTATGAGGGGCTCGACCGCGCCATCGCCGGTAACCATGATCGGCGTGTCCTGCGGCAAAGGGCCTTCCGGGTAGCGGGCGTTGTAGTAACCCACGCTCCGGTTGACCTGGCCGGCAAGGATTTCAGCGACTTGCGCAGCCCGCAGTTCCGGAGAAATCGTCGCATCGCGCACGACTTCGACGAGACCATCGCGGACGATGATCACGGTGAGGCTCGTCGGCTCCAGGTCCACGACAATCCCGAGAGGGACGCCGGCCGCCGCGGCAAGCGCCACGGCCTTCGGCTGGACGTCGGTCACCCGCGTGTTCTCCGACGCGATCGGCTCGAGCACGGAATCCACGATGCCGCGGAGGACCGCGATCCCGAACACATCACGGGGTTGCGGCGCCGTGGCAGTCGCCTGGTTCCGCCCGCTCTTTCGAGCAGGCCGTTCCCATGGGTGGAAGTCTGCGATCACCTCTTCAGGGCGGACCGATAGCTTCTCGCATATGAGCCTGCGCAATTCTGCCCGTGTGCCGCCGGACTCCGCGGCTTCGATTTGAAGCCGTCCAAACACGAGGTTCCTGCCCCCTACGACGATTGCGAGCGGACGGCCGATCAGGCGGGGCCCGGCGAGCCTGGCCTCCAGCGCCGCTATCGCGCTCGAGAATGCGACAGGGTCCCCGACCGCGCCGTCGCGCACCACGCCGTCCTTGAGCCCAACCGTGGCCCAGTGGACTACCCGGTCGTTCCGGACGACCACCGCCCGCAGCTTCGCGTCGGACACCGCTATGACGGCGGTCTCCCTGCTGCGTATGGAACTCACCGAGATGCGTGGGAAATGAACGCGGGAGAACCAGGGCACGCGCCCCGTGCGAAGCGACTTCATCATTTCCGCGAGCCGGTTGGGTCGCTTGCGAGCCTTTGGCGCGGTGTTGATTACAACCGGCGTTTGCGCCCACGGGGCTGCAACCGGGCGGATCGTGACCTCGTTGGGGGAATGCTCCGGGGCGCCTTGATATGCAGCCCCGATGGCTGAGCCTGTCGAAGCCTGAGGCATATCGGAGGCTCGACCCTTCCCTTCGACTCTGCTCAGGGCAGGCTGGCTCGGGGAGCGAGCCTCCCTCGCTTCCGAGCTTTCGGCGGCCGCCGCCGGTTGTACCGGTATGGGGCGCGTCCCGCTCGTTTGCTGGCTGTCTGCCGGCGCCGGCGGTTGCACCAGAGCTGGCCGCGATCTGTTCGATTGCTGAGTGCCGTTCGATTGCGAAGGCGAGTCGACCCCAGGTTGACCCGGTTGACCCGACCCCTCCTTTGACGGGAGGGGAGCAGGTTGGCCCGACCCCTCCTTTGATTGGAGGGGAGAAAAGGGAGGGTCAGTCTTCACGACAGGATTGATGAGTGCTTCCACCGCATAGAACGGGATTCGCACCGACCGCCCAAGCCGCATGAAGGGCAGCTCGCCGGAGCGGAGCATCCGGTGGCAATCGTCGATGCTGATTTGAAGCCGTTCGGCGGCTTCGCTCAGGCTGAGATACGGGCGATCGCTGATTTCGGTCATCGTCACTTCCTCCCAACCTGGGACGTGGGAGTTGCCTGGCCTTTCGCTTCTGCCGGGCCTGCGTCGAGCGGAGGATGGCTGTAGATCACGGCGCTCAGCGTCAGCACGTGCACGTTCGTTTCTCTGGTCACAAGGGCAGACTGGATCTCGAGGGTTTCGACGCTTCCCTTCTCCATCGCGGCGAGGAACTGTTCGATCTGCTCTATCGCACCCGTCGCTCTCAGAAAGAATGGGGGTGCTCTGACCTTTCCGCCGTCCCTGTCGACGGTCGTCTCGACTCTTGTACCCGCGCTGGATACTGTGATCCCGGCCTGACGGGCCGCGGACAGCGTTTGTTGCACGAGATCTTCTTCAGGAATGGAGGAGACGCGGCGGGATTTCAATTCTTCAATGCTGCCTTCTGTTTCTCGCAGGTCCGCCTCGAGATTTTCGAGGTCGAGCATCGGTCTTCGCAGGGCAGCGCGGTTTACCTGCGCCCTGCGTTCCAACTCCGCGGTTTTGCCATCGGCCTGTACATAGAGGACGCCGAGCACGACATACCCGAGGGCGATCGCGCCTACCAGCGTGAACGGCGTGTAGAGCCGGTGAAGCGGACGCTGCAGGCGGGGCGGCAGTTTGAGCTGGGTCCGCATCGTTAGTCCTCCGTCCAGGACGTGATCGTCACGCCGAGGTTGTCAAGGCTCGCGTCGACTGTCACCTCGCGACCTCCCAGCACGGCCGTGATGCGGTAGATACGGACCGCCAGCACCGGGGCGGTGTTGCCGCTGGTCGCGGTCGCCTCCTGCCCGTTCGCTTGCGTGTCTTCCTCGGCACGCATCTTGCTCTCGGCGTAATAGGTGCCGGGAACGAGGTTTGCGTTCATGTCGAAAACGAGCTGACGCGACTGGCCAGAGGGAATCGGAACGCTGACGTTCCAGGAGTATTCCCACCGGCCGTTGCCGTCAGAGTTTCGCTGCGGGTCCGCGGTTGTGAAACCGCTCGTTGAACCGACAAGGTGATTGAACTCGGTGCCCGTGTAATGCTTGACCCAGTCGATCGTCCGCGTGCTTATCGCGTTGTTAGTGATCGTGATCGTGTACTCGAACTCGAGGTTGTTGCCCGCGCTGACCAGCGGCGGCGTCACGGTCGTGCCGACATCGATATCGTTCATGCTGGCAACCCGCACGCTTGACGTCATCGGGGCAGTGACGGTACCGACATTGACGAAACGCGCTGAGCCAGCAACGAAGTAGTCGCCCTCGTTCTGATTTATCTGCATTTGCCAGGACATCGAGACCTCGCTCGCGAAGGGTGGGACCAAGACGGCGGGTACCACGTTCCATCGCCACGCTCCGGCGGTGTAAGTCGGCTCGGCTGTCGTGAAACCGGTCGTCGAGTTGGCGACATACGTCGGGTTGAACGATTGCGGGTCGGCCTCGACGCGATCGATCGATTGGGCCGAACTGCTGTTGTTTACAGCCCGGATCGTGTACGTGACCGTCGTCGCCGTATTTGGCTGGACCAGGTTGGGCGTGACCGTCAGATAAAGGTTCAGCCCGTCGCCGCCAGGCGGGTCGGACGATTGCGTGACGGTGATGGTCGCCGTGCCTTCAGGAAGATCCAGGGTGTAAGTGGAACTGGGAGGGCTGCCGGTCATGCCGCTCAGGAAGGCGGTATCGTTCTCGATCCGCCATAATCCATGCTCGGCCGCGGAGATTACACCGCTAAGTTCCGAACCTACCGGGCTCGACGTTTCCTGCGCCCTCAGGGCTGTGGCCGCCCGGGCAACCAGTGGCGCCGCAATTGCACCGCACATCACGAGGCCGAGCATGCCGATCGTGAGCGACAGATACCCGCCCTGCGAGGCTCTGGTCAACCAGCGCATCTCACCGCGCCCTCATTGCGACCCGCAAAGACACTGTCTCCGCGTACGAAGGGCGCTCTGCCGGCGTGACCGTAAAACCGACCGACACGAGGCTGCCGGATCGGGAGAATGAAAGTCCTGAGACGGCACGGGCCGCGACGCTCGGCGAGCCGTCGCATGTCCGTTGCAACTGAGTCCCGGAGAGCGCGTACGAGCAGCTGTGCGAGGCCCCGCCGCTGTCGATCCAGCTGAAGCTCGCGGACGATACCGCGCCGCCACCGTCGGTGAGATTGCTGGAGCTGGCCTTTCGGACGTCGCGCGTCACCCAGACCGCCGCTTTCTGGACTTCGGTCAGGACCTCAAGTGTCGCCTCGCCGTTCGTCGACGCCCGGTTGAGCTGGTATATGGACGAGACGACGATTGCCGCGAAAACGCTGCTGAGGCCCAGCCCGACCACGAATTCAGCCAGCAGGAAGCCGCGCTGCTTGCGTCCAGCGGCGCCCATCACCGGTCCACCTTCACAATCTGGGAGGTCAGAACCGTTACTCCGTTCCTTTGGACTGTGATCGTGACGTTCTGGATTGCTGCGTCGCCACCCGGGAACGCGCTGGTCGCATTCGACACGGTGAAGCCGGATGGGGTCGGCACCAACGTGTACTGGCCGCCTGTCGCCACGTAAGTCGCGTCTCGGATCAGTTCAGCCTGGGATACCGCGATCCAGGCGGCAGTGGTCCTCACCGAGGCCCGTTCCATCACCTTTGCGGAGACCGACATCGCGCCGGCAGCGGTCGCAACCGCGGTGCCGATGATTGCGATGGCGAACACCGTTTCGACCATGATGAAACCCCGTTGCCTCATCCCGGCCCTCGCGCGTATCGAGTGGTTCCGCCCGAACATCTCGTTGCCGCCTCGCCTGATTCCCTGTGTGTCCTATTTGCTGAGCGCGGTCAGGACCGAATACATCGGCATGATCACGGCAAGGGCCATGAATCCAACCAGGAGCGAGATGGTCACGGTGGAAAGGGGCTCGAGCAGGCTGCCAAAGGTCCGGACCGCCTCTGAGGCGTCCTTCTTGTAGAACTCGGCTACTCGGCGCAGATTGGCGTCGAGCGTGCCGGTGTCCTCCGCGACCCGGAGAGCCTGCGTGAAAGTCGCTGGGAAGATGCCGGTCTCAGCGAGCGGGACGGCCAGACCTTCCCCCGCGATCAGCCGCACTCTGGCCTGCCGGAGCGCCTGCTTCACGACCTCGTTCGATGCCGTATCGATTGCGACTTCCATGGCCTCGGCGAGGGGAAGCCCGGCGGACGTCAGCGCAGACATCGCCCCGGCGGACCGCGCGATGTCGTTCTGAAGCACGATGTTTGAGATCACCGGAATCTTCAGGATCCATGTGTGGATGCGGTAGCGGCCGCGCGGCGTCCTTCCGTAGCGATAGAGGCCAAACACAACGGCCAGCAGGGCGATGATCACGTAAAGCTTGTAGGCCTGGAGGAATCCCGATACCGCGATGAGAATCCGCGTCGGGAGAGGCAGCCCCGTGTCCAGGCTGCTGAACAGCCCGATCATCGGAGGCAAGGTCACGGTGAGCATCATGTAGCTCACTCCGAGACCGAGCAACAGAACGATCGACGGGTAGATCAGCGCCTTTTTCAGCTGCGCCAGCGCGGATTCTGCCGATTCCAGGAATTCTGCCGCGTGGTTGAGCGCGGCCACGATCGGCGCCCCGTGCTCGCTCGTGCCTACGGTACGTACATAGACGTTGCCAAACACCTTCGGATGCCGGGCCATGGCGCTGGCGAGGGACGTACCCGAAGCAAGATCGCCGAGCATGACCTCGATGACCGCGCCGAGGGCCTTGTTCTTTCGCTGCTCGGTCAGCAGTTTGAGCGCGGGGACCAACGGCACGCCGGCTTCAAGGAGGGTACTGAGTTCACGTGTGAATGAGACGAGCTCGCGCCGGCTGATCTTGTCGCTCGAATCGATGAGCCCGAAGAAGTATTTCCGCTTTGGAAGTACAGCCGGGGCGGGGCGGCTGTCCGCCGGCCTCGCAGGCGGCTGTGCGGCCACACTCTGCGTCATAGCGCGTACACACTCCGAAGGATTTCCAGCGGCGTCGTGACCCCATCCAGCGCCTTCTGAATGGCATCCTGTTTAATCGTGACCATGCCTTCGGTCACTGCGTGGGCGAAAAGTTCCTGGTGTCCGGCGCCCTTGTTGACCAGCGACTTGAACTGATCGCTGGCGACCAGCACCTCGAAGACGCCGGTGCGCCCGAAATAGCCTGTCGACGAGCAGAAGTAGCAGCCCTCGCCGCGGTGCAGCCGCGCCTTGGGGTCGCTCGGCTTTCCATCGAGGATCTGGAGGTCGCGTTCCTCGGGCCAGTGCGCAACGGCACAATGCGGGTCGATCTTGCGGATCATGCGTTGACCAACCACACCAAGCAGGGCGGAGGAGAGCAGAAACGGCTCGACTTCCAGGTCGACGATCCTGGTGACCGCCCTGGTGGCATCGTTCGCGTGGATCGACGACAGGACCAGATGGCCTGTGAGTGCTGCTTGCACCGCAATCCGGGCGGTCTCGGAGTCGCGGATCTCGCCGACAAGGACCACGTCCGGGTCGAGCCGCAATACCGCACGCAGGCTGTTGGCAAACGTCAGCCCCGCCTTGGTATTTATCTGCATCGAGTTGATGCCCTCGAAGCGGTACTCGACCGGGTCCTCGATCGTGACGATGTTCAGCTTCTTGCGATCGAGCTCGTTCAGTGACGCGTAGAGCGTGGTGGTCTTCCCGGCGCCGGTCGGGCCGGCCACGAGCATGATCCCGTAGGGCGCCGCCAGCATCCGCCGAATGCCCTGTGCGGCTGCATGCGAGAGGCCCAGGCCATCAAGAGAAAAGAGCTTCAGAGATTTGTTCAGGAGACGCAGCACAACCATCTCACCGTGCACGGTGTCGCCGGTCGCGGCACGCACGTCGACGCTGGTCTGGCCGATGCGGATCGCGAAATGGCCATCCTGGGGCCGGCGGCGCTCCGCGATGTCCATTCCCGCCATCACCTTGATCCGGGAGACGATCGCGTTGTGGGCGGCAAGCGGGAGCGTCACGACCTCCTGGAGCAGGCCGTCGATGCGGAGCCGCACGCGCAGGCGTCCTTCGAGCGGCTCGACGTGAATGTCGGTCGCCCGGGCCTTCACCGCCTGCGCCATCAGGCTGTCGACGACCTTTATGACCGGGCTCGAGTTCGGGTCGTCCGTGATGAGGTCGGCGTCCTGAACGAGCGGGATCTCGCGGACCACGTCCCTTGCCGTCCCGTCCGTCTTGCCCGCAAAGCTCACGTCCACGGCTTCGACGAACGCATCCGGCACGCTCGCGGAGTAGTGGACGTCGATCGCTTTCATGACGTCGTCGACGCCGCCGAGAAGCGGCACGACCTCCATCCGGGAACGGGCTTCGAGGGCCTGAATCGCGGCGTAGTCGGTCGGGTTAGCCATGACCACTACGAGACGGTTGCCTTCGATCCGGGCAGGAAATGCGAGATGCCGGCGGGCGAGTCCCTCCGGGATCAGCGACGTCGCTGCGTTATCTGCGCCAAGCGTGGCCCAGTCGAACTTGCCCGGCTCGTTCTTCACCGGCACGGCGACTGCTCCAGGCGGCCTATGTCCATTGCCATTCAGAGGGCTCACGCCGCCCCCTCCAGGGCTGCCTGCCGCTGAGGCTCGCGCTTGCAGATCCAGCGGTTCTCGATCGCCAGTGCGACCGCGTGTGCACGCCCCCTTGCGGCGAGTTTGTCGAGGATGTTTGCGATGTGGTTCTTGACGGTCCGCTCGGCAATCTCGAGAGATTCGGCGATTTCCTTGTTCGCCCTACCCGCGGCGACCATCTCCAGAATCACGAGTTCACGCTCCGTGAGCGGGCAGCGGGGCGCCGACTCTGCTGACTGGTCCTGCAGGTACGTGCCGCGCAGGCGGCGCTGCAGCTCGATCACCATCTCTCCGAGCAGCGAAGGCCTGCGGACAAGCTCTTCCTGAAGCGGAAAGCCGCCGCTTGCCACTTCCGCGATCGTGCGCGCCATGTGGTCTGCGGCGCTGTCCCTTCCCATGCACGCCCGGGCGCCTGCCGCGAGGGCGAGGCTCAGCCTGGCGTCGTCTACCGTTTGGCAGAGTCCGATCACCGGGACGGCGGGTGACCGCCAGGCAAGCTGGGCCATCAATTCAACGTTGGCCGGGGCCGGGAATGCGATATCAACGGCGACAACGTGCGCGGCCAGGGAATCGACCTGAGCAAGAGTCGACGGCGTCACTGCACCCAGCACGATGACGTCGATCGCCGATTCGGTCCGTAGCTTTGGAGCGGCCTGCATCCAGAAGCTGTCATGGGAGTCGATGACCAGGAGCTTGAGCCGCTTCATTGGCGCCCTCCCCGGGCGGTTCGGTCCGATTTTTTTCCAGCGTGCCGTTGGTCGTTTGAGCCACTTTCACGCGCGGCGGGGAGGGATCAGGGAGCAGTGCGGGGTGGGCCCGGTTTGCCCCCGGTAGACGCAGGGGTAATGGGCAGTGTGACTTCCGGTGGCCATATCTGGGAATGCCCGAAAGGACTATGGCGACTGGTCCCGCCGACCCATGCCCGACCGGGGGCGCCTACCTAGTCTTTGGCGCCATCAGGGCACCGAACCCATGTTGCGAACGGAGGCGTTCAAATGAGGCGATTCATCCGACCGACCAAAGGCCAGCGGGGATTCACACTGGTCGAACTGGTAGTAGTGCTTGGGATCATGGCCGCCCTCGCGGCCGTAGTCATCCCGGTAGTGGCGAGGTTCGCCGGCAGCGGCGATGCGGAGGCCAACTCGACCGAACGGGACATGGTCCAATCGGCCATGGACCTCTACATGGCGGACAACGACGTGACCGCGGTTACGGCGAACGCCGTGGACACTGACAACTTTGCCACGTCGAACCCCGTCCTCTACCCGAACTACATGCGCTCCAACCCGACCAAGTGCCAGTACACGTGGGTTGTTGACGGGACGATCACACAGGGGACCTGTTCGTAGTTACAAAAACCTGCCTGCCCCATCCGCGAGCCAGGAGGCGAGGAATCGCCTCCTGGTTTGTTTATGGCTCAAAGGTCTCGAGTCATAGGGTTTAGGTTTCAGGTGTTAGGTGGGGGGCTTCCTCCCTCGGCCCTTGGCCCTGGCCCTCCCCTAACCCCTAAGACCTGACAACCTGCCTCCCGTTGCGTTCTTGTTGGTCAAAGCTGGTAACGATGCGGTAACCCTTCGGACGCCATGCTCTGCGGGCCCGAACGGTCGGCGCCCGGAGGACAGACCTGACACGAGCGGTCGGGGCGCGCAATGCGCGGGGAGGCGTGATTTGGCTGACCGCGATTCCTCGTCGATGTGGCATCAACCGATTCGACCGGAATACGTGATACCCGCAATACCTTTGCGTACTAGCGGGGAGAACGAGGTCTTGCGCGGATGGTATCGTATTGGCACTTTGCGACAGAGCTTAGCGTCCACTACGACCTTAGGCACCGAGAAGGTGGAGCCGGCCTGGCCGAAACCGCAGCGCATGCCTGCAGAAAAAATCCTGCTTGTTGAAGACGGCGCCGACGTACGTCGAGCGCTGACCGGGCTTTTCGCGGACGCCGGCTATCAGCCATTCGGCGTCGCTGACGGCGACGAAGCCATGCGCGCCTTTTACTCGGTCCAACCCGACCTGGTCCTTCTCGATATTCGCCTCCCGGGCCTGAGCGGCCTCGACCTGTGCTCCAGGATCCGGGAGATGTCGGACGTACCGATCATCATCTTCAGCGGCATCGGCGACACCAAGGAAAAGCTCGACGCATTCAACCGCGGCGCCGACGACTACGTCGTCAAGACCGCCAGCCTCGACGAACTGCTTGCCCGGGTCAAGACGGGACTACGCCGGGCCGCGAAGCCAGTTCAGAATCCCGAGACAGGCACCGACGTGTACGTCGATGCGGTACTGCAAGTGGATTTCGCCAGGTGCGCAGTCGCCGTACGCGGCAAGGCTGTCGACCTGACACCGACGGAATTCCAGCTGCTGGCGATCCTGGTGCAGAACGCCGGACACCCGATCCGTGCCGACCAGCTCCTGCGAAGGGTTTGGGGCCCCGAGTACAACACTGAAGACCTCGTGAAGTGGCACATCCGGCACCTGCGGCGCAAGATCGAAGATGACGCCGAGGCGCCAAAGCTCGTCGTCACGCGGCGCGGATTTGGCTACGTGTACGTCCGGCCGCAGGGTTCAAACGGCGTCTAGGCTGTCCTGCGCCCCCCTGTCATCCTGAATCCGCCTGAGGCGGATGAAGGATCTGTCAGATCCTTCGTAGCCCCGAGCGGATCGGCCTCCTCTCCCCACGTGGGAGAGGCTGTCCCGATGAATCGGGACAGGGGAGAGGGGCTTTGGGTGATGGGCCGCGTGGCGCAGATTACCGTATACACATCGAACTTTTGCAGCACCTGCCAGATGGTGAAGGCGTACCTGAAGCTTCACGGCTTTTCCTATGTCGAACGAAACGTTTCCACCGATCTCGAGGGGCGGCGGCAACTCGTTGCACTCGGATACGATTCGACGCCGGTAACGCTGATCGGCGATCGCGTGATCCACGGGTTCGATGGCCCAGCGATCGATGCGGCCCTCGCCGATTTGAAAAAGTAGTCCAGTAAGATCGGGGACGTGAATGAGTTCCCGGAGAGACCCGAGTGGTAGCCAGCACATCCGATCCGAAAGTCGATTTCGCACTCGAGCAGATTTCGACGATGGTTGGTTCCGAGGGCGGATCGATCGAGGTCGTGAGTTTCGATGACGCCGTGCTAACGATCCGCTACACGCCGGGAGTAAACGAGGACTGTCCTGAATGCGTCCCGACGCATGAGCAGGTCAAGACTTTTCTTGCCGCGTCGTTACGGATCTATGCGCCGTATGTCTCAGATGTCGCGGTGACTTAGCGCGTACGCAACTCGCAGCCGGAACATCCCCGACGCGCAGCCATAAAGGAACGGCCGTCCGAGCGGAGGGCCCGTTTTGTTTGCCTTAGCCCCCTCCTCGCTGAAGGAGGGGGCCAAGGGGTGGAGGAAGGTATCCTCCCGCCCCCAAGACACCCGCCCTCCCAGGGCGGAGGTTGTAGAACCGTTTACGGCGGAGGCGGCGGTGGCGGCACCGGCGCGTCTCCCGGGGGCGGGGGAGGTGGCGGAGGTGCGTCTGGAGGCGGCGCGAAAGTCGTGACCGGTGGAGGCACGAACGTATCGGCTGGTGGTGGAGGCGGCGGCACGTAAGTCTGTTGTGGGGGCGGCGGAGGTGGCGGCGCTGAAGTGGTGACCGGCGGCGGGCTGTAACTTCCCGATGGCGGAGGCACGAGGCCCTGGTGCTGGTCGCCGCTGGCCGGAGGCGTGTAGGGCGCCGTAGCCGGGGGAACGTGCCCAGCGGCGGCTTCTCCGCTGGGGGGTGGGCTGTAGGTCCCCGACGGCGGCGGGGCATAGGTCCCACCTTGCGGAGGTGTGTAGGCGTGCGAGCCTTCGACTCCGGCTGGGGGCGGATGCGAGCCGGTAGGAGGCGGCACAAACGTGTGCGCAGCGTCTCCGCCGGTCGGCGGGATTGATCCAGCGGATGGCACGTACGCGCCAGTAGGCGGCAGGAACTGGCCGGCCGGTGGCGGGTTCGACCCCGTCGACGCGGGGTACGGTCCCTGCGGTGGAACAAAGCTTTGAGTGCCTTCGCTCCCCGCGGGCGGCGGGTACGGCTTTCCGTCCTGCGCGCCGGCTGGCGCCAGCTGTCCAGGAAGGAACGAACCCGCGAACCCGGCGGGCGGCTGGAGAGCTCCTGCCGGCGGCTGGTAGTCCTTGCCCCCTGCAACCGGAAGCTGATTGCCAGCGAACGGGGCAGCATCGCCCGGGTTGGGGAACGGACCGATCCCGGCAACCGGTGCAGGATGGGCGCCGTCCGCGCCATGTCCGGCCGTCTGACCAGGCTGGGGACGGGTTTCGCCCGGGAATCGGAAACCTGCTTCGCCTTGCTGAACTGGCAGGAATCCATTCTGGTTTCCGAGCCGCGGGTCGAATGGCTGGCCCTGCTGTTGTGGATCGAACCGGCCCGCTTGATCGACTGGCAAGCCGCGCCCGAAATCGCCGGGCTGCGCGGAGGCGTCGCCCGGGTTTGCGAGCCGCGGGTCCACCGGCTGGCCTTGCTGTTGTGGATCGAACCGGCCCGCTTGATCGACTGGCAAGCCGCGCCCGAAATCGCCTTGCTGAGCTTGCGAAAGTCCGGACGGGATGCCCTGGCCCAATCCGCCGGCCTCGATGGCGTTCTGAATTCCGGGTGGGAACCGGTTTTCGAAACCCTGGCCGCCGACACCGGGGAATCCTGACTGGAATCCCGCAGCGAAGGTGCCAGGTGGGAGGGCGGCGGAGCCGCCACAGGCCTACGCGGACCTGGCGAGCTTCCGCGCCTGGTAGGCCTGCCAGATGCGCCGCCACTCGGGCGCGGAGAGCGCGGAGCCCTTGACGCGCTGGCGGCGGTAGAGCCAGGCGCCAAACCGGGGGAGCACCCGCG
>JACQUF010000507.1 GCA_016210435.1 Chloroflexota bacterium | reverse complement strand
TCGAGCAGGTCGTTGATCAGCGTTTCGAGAGACCGGCAGTTACGGTGAATTGCCTTGAGATGGTCCTGCTGCCGCTGCGACAGGTTGCCGGTCTGATTGCGAGAGAGGATTTCGGTGAATGCCACGATGGCTGCAAGCGGGGTCTTCAATTCGTGAGATACCGAAGACAGAAACTGTCCGCGTGCCTCGTGGACGCGCTGCAGCTCGCGGTTGCGGGCGTCAAGACGGGCCGCGAGCTGTTCTTCTTCCGCAAGCTTGCGGGCGGCTTCTTCGGCGGCCTTTCGTTCAGAGATGTTTTCGGCCATCGCGATCATGTAGCGCGGCGTCTCGCCGGCGCCCCGCACAAGTGTGATCACGATCCCTGCCCAGACTTCGGTCCCGTCCTTGCGGACGAATCGCTTTTCGAGGCGGTACTCGTTTCGCCGGCCGCTGGCAAGCTCGCGGATCGGATCGTGGTCGTCGCCCTCGCCAGTCCCGATGCTGATCAGTTCAGAAAAAGACATTTGCCGCAGCTCGGCGGCGCTCATCCCGAGCATGCGCTGCAGAGCGGGGTTGCTTTCGATCAGCCGGCCCTGTTTTTCGGCCAGCGCAACGCCGATCCCGGCGCCCTCGAAAATCGTGCGGAACCGGCGCTCACCCTCGGTCAGGACTTTGCCGAGCTCGGCGCGCACGGTGTCGTCGCGGAATGTGATCACCGCCCCTGACACCGCATCGCCATGGTTGAGCGGGGCGCAGACGTACTCGACGGGGAAGTTTGTGCCGTCCTTGCGCCAGAACACTTCCTCGGAGACTCGCGACACGTGGCCCGTCTTCAGGGTGAGATTGATCGGGGAATCTTCCGCGGGGTAGGCAACGCCATCAGGCCGGGAGTGATGCGCCGTGGCGTGGAATATTCGGCCCTCGAGCTCGCCTGGCCGGTACCCGAGCAACCGGCAGGCCTCGGGATTTGCATATGTGATCGCGCCGTCGCGGCCGAGCAACACTACCCCGTCGCCGGACGCGCGAAGTATCGATTCATGAACGGACGGCCTGGTGTCCGTTGCCCGCTTCCCTTTCAGGACGCCCCAACCATACGGTGCAATCTCAAAATCACGGAAACGCCATGTTCCAGCTTATATGTGGGTAGATTGAAATAGATATTGGGAAAACACGCAATGCGTAGTCGAATTGGACCAGATCGTTCGGAAGATGTAGGGTCTCCGCCCTCCTCGCTGAAATCGCGGGGACCGGTCAGACAGAGAACAGGAAATTGACGACGTCGCCATCCTTCATCACATAGTCCCGCCCCTCCGCACGAAGGGTGCCCGCCTTTCGCGCTTCCGTGAGTCCTCCCGCCCCGATCAGATCGTCATAGCTCACTATTTCGGCACGGATGAAACCGCGTTCGATGTCCGAGTGCACCCTTCCGGCCGCCTTCGCCGCGGGCGTATCACGCTCGATGCTCCATGCCCGCACCTCGTCAGGTCCGACCGTCAGGAAGGAAATCAGCCCGGTCGTCTCATAGGAAAGGCGGATCAGCCGTTCCATGCCCGGCTCTCCCGCTCCGAGCGAGCCCCGGAATTCCGCCTCCTCCTCCCGGGACATCTGGCCTAACTCCATCTCCAGTTGGCCGGCGATCGCGGCGGATCCTGTCTTTGGACCCGTCACCAGCCTCGCGAGCTCACTTTCGAGTTCGCGGGCCCGCGGAACGTCCGCCTCATCAATATTCAGCGCCACGAGATAGGGCAGCCCGCTCACGAGAAATGTATCCCGCAAGGCTCGGCGCTCCGGGTCGGAAAGGGCACGCGAACGGATCGGCTTGCCGGCCTCGAGATCGGCCTGCACGCCTTTCAGGATCTCGATGTCCTTGTTGGCAGCATCGCGATCGGCGGCCCGTGCGCCGCGCAGGCCTTCCGTTATCCGCTGGATCCGCCGGTCGATCAGGGCGATGTCAGCGAACAGGAGGTCGAATCCTACGGCGTCCAGGTCGCGCCAGGGGTCAACCGGCCCGCGCGGGTGAGGCGCCGCCGGGTTCTGGAACGCTCGGACCACGTGGAGCAGGGCATCGGATTTCTGGAGTTGAGTCACCGTTTCGCCGGAAAAGACCGGCGTGGCCTCCTGCCCTGGCGCCGGCCCCGGCATGTCGAAGTAGGTTATTTCGGCGGGGACGACCTTCTCCCGATTGAATATCGCGGCAAGCCGGGACAGGCGGGTGTCGGGTACCCTGGCGACGCCGATATTCTGGACCGCCCTGGCGCCGAAGTCGCCGACGGCCACGCGGCCACGTGTGGCGGCGTTGAATACGGTGGTCTTGCCGCTGCGCGGCAGTCCGATTATTGCGATTCGCACTGTTAGGATTGGGCGGGCGCCGCCCGGGTTCAGAGGTCAGGTGTGTGGGAAAAATCCAATTATATGTGCCCTAGCTGCGGTTAGATGATCCGGATCCTTTTCGGGGAAGACGAATACGCGATCTCGGTCCGGGTACGGGAGCTTCAGAAGCAGGCCGGCCCGGAGGACCTGCTTGCCGCGAACACGTCGGTATTCGAAGGCGAGCGCATCAACGTCGATGAGCTTCTGGCTGCGGCGCACGCGGCGCCGTTCCTGGCAGACCGAAGGGTCGTGATCGTCAGGGGGTTGCTAGGACGAATCGACAATCCGGCCGGAGGCCGGCGGGGCGGGCAAGGCGACTCTGAACTACGTGACGACGCGGGAAAGCTGACCGAGGGATTGAAAACGGTCCCATCGAGCACTGATGTGATCTTTGCGGAGGGACCGCTCCGCCGAAACGGAGCGGGACTTCGTGCAGCTGGCGCGACGGCTGAGATCGAGGAATTCCCTCGAATGCGGGGACAGGAGCTGCTCAACTGGATTTCGCGCCGGTTCGTCGAAGAACGCGCGCGGGCATCACCCGCGGCGATCGGCAGGCTCGCCGAGCTCGTTGGAGAAAACCCGCGCCTGCTCGACCAGGAAATCAGGAAGCTTGCGACATACGCGGGCGCCGAGCCTGTCCAACGTGAGCACGTTGAGCTACTCGTTTCGCCCGCGCGGGAAGCGAACGTCTTCGCAGCGGTGGACGCGATCCTCGAGCGAAGGTTGGCGGTAGCCACGCGGCTCCTGTACCAGCTGCTCGCCTCGGGGCAGAGCGTCCAGTCGGTTATGGCGCTGATCGCGGCCCAGGTGCGCAGGGCGCTCCTGGCGCAAGAGCTCGTGCAGATCGGGCTCGATGCCTCCGACCGGAGCCAGTTCGCTGCCAGGCTCGGGTTGCGGCCCGGATTTGCCGTGACCAAGACGGTGGAGCAGGCTCGCAGATTTCCTCCCGAATACCTGGAACGCACGATGCATTCATTGCTCGGCGCCGATCTGGCGGTCAAGAGCGGGGAAATGGATGATCGACTGGCCCTGGAATTGCTGGCTGCCCGGCTTGCCACAGGTGCATGACGCGGCACTCGGGAAGCGATCTGGCCGGAAAGGCGATACGTACTATGCGAAGGGCAGGCGCAGTCTCCTGCGCGTAGCGTTGCGGCCGGTCACATCGGACAATTGGGGCATGCGATTCAAGACGTGGGTCATCCTGGCCGGTGTAACGCTTGCTACAGGGGCGGCCATCGCATGTGCCTCGCAACCGCCAACTCCGACGCCCGAGCCGACCGCGACCCCGACCGCCACGCCCGCCCCTGAGCCGACTCCCACCCCCCGGCCGTCGCCGACCCGTACGCCGACTCCAGTCGCGAGCGTGACCGACAGCGTTCAGCACTATGCCGTGGCGTACGCCCTCCTGAGCCGCGGCGAGTGGGTGGAGGCGGAGCGGCGGTTTTCGGTCGTAATAGAGCTCGAGCCCAACTTTGCGAGGGCGTGGGACGGCCGCGGCCAGGCCCGCCTGAACAAAGGGGACTACAGGGGGGCCCTCACGGATTTCGACCGCGCGATCGAGCTCAAGCCGGACCTTGCCAAGGCATATGCGAACCGGGCAATGACCAGGTATGCCATCGACGACAACAAGGGGTCCGAGGCCGACGCCTTGAAGGCGCTCGAGCTGGACCCCGCTGATCCGCGAGGTTACATCGTGCTTGGTCGTCTGGCTGGTGACGCAGGTTTGTTATCCGCGGCCGCAGACTACTTCGATCGAGCCGTGGAAATTGCGCCGGACAGGGGCGATGTGTTCTGGTGGCGTGGCCGTTTTCTGAGCGCGGCGGGGGAGTACGCCGCCGCGCTGGACGATCTGACGATAGCCGTGGAGCTGGCGCCCTCGATTGCGGGGGCCTGGCTTGACCGGGGCCTCACTATACTGCGCATGGCAGACGGCGGCCTGGCAGATCCGCGTCTGGCCAAGCCGGACCTTGAAGAAGCGAAGGCCCGTGCCCAGATCGAGCCGAAGAATCCGGCGGTGGAGCAGGAGGCGATCCGCCAGCTGAAGAGGATCGAGGACTTCGAAAAGCAGGCAGGCGCCAGCCTGCCCCCGCTAACCACGCCTCAGCCTGGTAACCAAAGTGCCCCGACCACGCCAACGCCGGAATCCACCGCCCAGCCGACACCTTCGAAATAGCAGCGCGCACCAGCGCGGTGGACCGCTCTCACACCTCCGCGTGATGGACTGTACCGACGACCACCCCGGCGCGCTCGCGACGATGTTCCTGGCCGATTATGGGGCGGATGTCATAAAGGTAGTTTCTCCGGCCGGGAATCAATTCGAACGTGGCCCGCAATTCATGGTCTGGAACCGCAACAAACGGGCAGTTGCCACGGACCTCACAGGGAAACGCGGGATGACCCGGAGGCTCATCGAGGGCGCCGACGTATTCATAGAGTCTCTCGGACGCGGCAGGGCGGAACGACTCGGCCTGGGCTGGGACGCGCTGAACGGCCTGAATCCGGCGCTTGTCTATTGCTCCATCACTCCCTACGGCCATGGTGGGCCGTTGGCGGACCGCCCCGGGTACGAGGGATTGGTGCAGGCAGTCGCCGGGATCATGACCGAACAGCGAAGCGCCAATGGCGGCCCGATCTATAACGCCTTGCCGCTGGCCGGTATCGGAACCGCTCTCCTGGCGATCCACGGCGTACTGGCGGCGTTGCATTACCGCCGGCTGTCCGGCAAGGGCCAGAAGGTTGACACGAGCATGTATCAGGGCGCGATCGCTGCTCGCTCACCGATGCTCGTCCGTGGTGCGGGTGTCCAGACGTGGGACAGCGCGGGCAACGACCCGCAGGGCGCGCTTCCGAACTACCGCCTGTATCGGTGCGCAGACGGGAACTGGCTTCACCTGGGTACGCTCATACCTGTGTTCTGGAACAAGATGATCATCGCTCTCGATCTGTTCGAATTCGCCACCGACCCCCGGTTCGAGACCGCGCCGCTCTACTGGCCGACCGAAGAAATACGGGCGGAGGCCAAACGCATTCTGTCGGAGAAGTTCGCGGGCGCTCCACGCGATCACTGGCTCAAGGTGCTCCGTGAGGGAGATGTCCCGGCCTCGCCTGCCACGCCCACGTATGAGTTGTTCGAGCATCCGCAGGTGATCGCAAACGGGATGTCGACTGCGATCGACGATCCGCTGGTTGGGCGGCTGGAACAGGGGATGCCGCCACTCGCCATGTCTCTCACGCCTGGTTCAGTGAGGCGGCCGGCGCCCGCGAAGGCCGAGAGCAGCATGGAATGGGATTCTGCTGAGCGGTTCTTTAATGCGACCGTCAATGCGCCCCTCACCCTGGCCCTCTC
>JACQUF010000506.1 GCA_016210435.1 Chloroflexota bacterium | reverse complement strand
GTCGACGTAGAACGGGATCGCGGCATCGACATCATTGACGATGTATCGGACGCTGACGTTACTCACGGTCTAATCACCTCCCCTGAGTCGTTTCTTAGGTCCCGTGCTTCCGAAGTCTCTATCCTCATCGGTCTAGTGCTGACCCGGCCTTCTGGTTGCCTGTCAAGCGGCTATCCACATTCACCCCGTGCTGACGGGATGGGGACCATCTGCATACCTTGGCCTCAACGACCCGCTCGATCTTGGACTTCCAGAGCGCTACCGGGAGGACCGTGCCTCTGACGCCGACGTGGTCGTTGCCGCAATCCGCGCTCGCGGCGCGGCGGTACCGCTTGAAGCGGATCTGACTGACCAGACAGCGCCGAGTCGTATGTTTGACATCGTGGAAGCGGATCTCGGTCCGACTGCAGATCATCCTGAACGCGTCTCCCCGAAGATCTTCGCAAGGATCTGCTCGAGCGACCCGCCTGTGACGGTTGCCCCGGCGACCGTCCCCTTGCTCGCGGCCTCGATTAGTTTCTGGGCGCTGCCCGCGCCATCAAGGGGGACGGTGACCTTTTCAACCTTGACGGTGCCACTCTCGTCGCCATCACGTACGACGTCAAGCACGAGGCTGCGGTCGACGTCGGTATGGGCCTTCAACGCGTCCAGTGTGCCCTCGTACAGGATCTTGCCGTGGTGGATCAGCATCACGCGGTCGCAGATCTCCTCGATATCGATCACCTCGTGGCTCGCGAGGATGACCGTGACCTGTTCTTCGCTCACCAGCGTGCGGATGAGCCGCCGGATGTTCGCTTTGGCGATGATGTCAAGGCCAACCGTGGGCTCATCAAGGATCAGCAGTCGCGGTCCGTGCAGGAGACTCGCCATGATTTCTCCTCGCACGCGCTGGCCGAGGCTCATTTGGCGCGGCGCCCTGGACAGCAGTTCCGTCAAGTCCAGCAGCGCCGTGAGCTTCTCCAGCCTCTCCTCGTAGACTGGCCGCTCGACGGAGTAGATCCGCCGCAAGACCTTCATCGACTCGATCAGCGGCACATCCCACCAGAGCTGCGACCGGTGTCCAAACACCACGCCGACCATCCCGGCTACCTTGGTGCGCTGGTCGGTGGGCCTCAGGCCGGCGACGGTCAACTCACCGCTCGTCGGAACCAGAACGCCGGTGATCAGCTTCAAAAGCGTGGATTTGCCAGCGCCGTTGAGGCCTACCAGGGCGACGGCCGTGCCGGTACCAATTTCGAAGTTGACGCCGTCGATCGCCTTCACGACATCCATCTCGCGCCGCAGCATGCGGATCCCGAAGCGTCCCGCAGAGAGAGCATTCTTCTGTACGCGGTAATACCGGTGTAGATCATGGGCGGTTATCAATGTCGGCGAAGTCAAGCTAGCTTTCCTCATGCCGACGAAGTGACCACGTCGATGTGCACGCGGCGAGGGTTCCAGTCATGTTCCCTTCGGCGGGCGCCGGCAGCAAGGGCATCACATCCCGCCCATTCCCTGATAGCTTCGAATTCCTCTCCTCCAGATTCCGTAGCCGACCGCGAACGCGATCAAGGCGGCCACTGGCGACAGGTAGAGGACCGGTGCCCCGAAGAGGCCCTCCGAACCGCGACCATACAAGAGGTGTGCGGGATAGAACGCCATAAAGGCCCATGGGAGAGCAATGGTGATCAGTACCTGAACGACGGCTGAATACGCCGAAGCGGGGAACAGGTTCATCTGCCAGGCTGTGCGCTCCAGCGAGTTGGTCGCAGCGCCCAGGCGTACGTTGTAGAAGGCGGATGAGGCGACGATCATCGTGAGACTCAGTTGAATGATGATTCCGGAACCAATCACGACGGCGAGCCACGGGACCAGCCACCACGTAAGGTTCGGTGGCTCCAGTGATGCTCCGAACGCCATGAGTTGCTGGTAATCTCGCCCGATACCGGTGAACAAGGGCTACGGCCATGGTCCAAACGGGCTGGCGACAGGACCTCGGGGACGGTCTGATCATGCGGGCGGCCAGGCCCGATGACTCAGATCGCCTCGTTGAGTTCAACTCAGCAATGC
>JACQUF010000505.1 GCA_016210435.1 Chloroflexota bacterium | reverse complement strand
TCCGAAGCTGATATCGCCGAGGTCGTAGACGGCGAGCCCGTTTACCTGTCCGACCCTGGCGCCCTTGAGGTCGACCATCAGGACGCCCCGGACCATCAACTCGCGAATCTGGTCCGCGATCCGTCCCGTGCGGAAGACCCGCTGCTCAAGCGCCTTCCTGACATGGGGCTCGCGAATGAGCTCGTCCCCGTCGACGTCTGCCCAGTAGTTGGCCTCGATGAGGACGTCCCTGATGAACCCGAATCGAGTCGAGAGCTTCGTGCGATCGCCGGCGATTCGCGCTCCGTACTCTACGATCTCGGCCACACCCGTCCGGTCCGCGTGCTTGAGCTTGTGACGCTCAACCATTCCGCAGGCAAGGGCAGCGTAGGCCTGGACGTTCTTCTCCTCGTTTTCCATGCGGTGATCGAAGTCGGCGCGGACCTTGAAGATCTCCCAGAAATCTTCGTCGAAGGCCGAGAGCAGGTGATATAGCTCGGCGTCGCCGATCATGATGGCCTTCAGGTCGATCGGAATCGGTTCGGGGCGGAGCCCCTGCGGGATCAGGCCGGGCATTATGACTTCACTGGGGTCCTCGGGCCGGACCTGGCCGCCCTTGAGGACACGTTTCAACGCCTCCCACACGTGCGGCTGGCGCAACACGTCCTTCGCCTGCACTACCAGGTATCCGCCGCTCGCCCGGACCACCGCGCCCGCTCGCAAAAGCGTGTGGTCAGTTATGTAAGTGCCCATGAACGGTCGGCGTTCGATCGTTCCGAACAGGTTCTGGTAGGTGGGGTTCGTCTCCTCGATGATCGGCGCGCCGTCCTCGTCGGGATGCGATACGAAGATGTTCACCCGGAATGGAAGCAGGGGATCCTGCACGGTCCGGGGCGCCTGGGCGATCGCCGGGTTCTCCCCGTCCTGGCTCTCGGTGACGGACAGAAACACCGGCACACGCTCGAGCGTGTATTCCTTCAGTGCCTGAAAGAACTCCATGACCTCCGCGAAGTCCCCGTAATGGCGCATGATCGCCTCGAACGGGAACCGGATGGTATGTTCGGCGACGCTCTGCGTGAGCTGCCGCGCGTGCTCCTGCCGTTCCTGGTCGATAGCCTGGGCCGACGACATCGTCTCGTCGACGCGCGCCATCACTTCCTTGCGGCGACGTTCGAGGTCACCCCGTTCCTCATGGCCGAGGGCGAGGAAGTCAGCCTGCTCCAGCGGTTTGCCGTCGCGGAACGGGATGACCGTGACTCCCACCGGCGACATCTGGATCACGAACCCGCGCTCCAGCGCGAACTGTTCGGCTTCTCGCAGCGCCGCCTGCTTGCGATTGTTCGCCTCCTCGGCGATGCGCTTTGTTTCCGCCTGATAGGCATCGCTCTGGAAGGCGTTCCGCAGGTCCCGCATCAGGGTTTCCTGGATCTCGGCGACCCTTCCCGCGAAAACTGCGCCTTGGCCTCCCGGGAACCTCAGTGCGCGCGGCTGGTCCGGGTGTTCGAAGTTGAACACGTAGCACCAATCAGCGGTGGTGCCAGGGATGTGCTCGCGCTTGCGCTTCTCGACCGACTCCTTGAGATGGGCCTTGATCACCGGCGCGCGGCCGGTGCCGGTCATACCCGTTACGAAGATGTTGAATCCGGGACGCGTTACGCCGAGGCCGACTTCAAGTGCTGCTGCGGCGCGGTCCTGGCCGACGAATGACGACGGCGGCTCCAGCTCGTCGGTGCAATCGAATTTGAATCGCCCGGGATCGCAGCGCCAGCGCAGGTCGGGAATTGAGATTTCAAATTTGGAAAGGTCGATCGAGGGACGAGTACGTGTCTTTGCCATCGTGCGCTTCCGGCGAGTCTAACACCGGCTCGGGTTATCATTGCGCCTGGTTTTTCTACCCTGACGATACCGAGGTTTACCGTGAACAGGCTAAGCGGCAAGGTTGCAATCGTTACTGGTGGCGCGTCGGGGATCGGCGAGGCCACCTGCAGGCTCTTCGCCCGTGAAGGTGCGGCGGGGGTTGTGATCGCCGATATCCAGGACAGCTTGGGCCGCAACCTTGCTGCCGATATCGAAAAGAGCGGCGGCACCGCCGTGTTCATGCATCTCGATGTCACGAAGGAAGCGGAATGGGTCCGCGTGATACGGGACACCGTGACCAGGTACGGCAGGCTCAACGTAGTCGTCCACAACGCGGGCATGTCCGGCCCGTTGGCCAGGGCGCGGGTTGAAGACGCCACCGAAGAGGGCTGGCAGCTCGTCATGGACGTCAACGCCACGTCAGCTTTCCTGGGGACGAAGCATGCCATTCCGGAAATGCGGAAGGCCGGCGGCGGCTCGATTATCTGCATCTCTTCGATCTACGGGATCGTCGGGAGCCGCGCTGGGACGGCTTACCACGCGTCCAAGGGCGCGATCCGGCTCTTCGCCAAGACCGCCGCGGTGCAGTATGCGGCCGACAATATCCGGGTGAATTCGGTTCATCCTGGATTTACCGACACGCCCATGACGGCTGAGCTGCATGCGAGGCCAGGAGTCCGCGAGGAGCGCCTGAGTCTGACTCCGCTGCCGCGGCTTGGCGTCCCTGACGACATTGCCTGGGGGGTTCTCTACCTGGCGTCGGATGAGGCGAGCTGGGTCACGGGGGCCGAGCTTGTCATCGACGGGGGGATGATCGCCCGCTAAGCGCCCCTCACCCTCGTCCGCCTGAGGCGGACAGGCCTCTCCCGCGGGGAGAGGCGTTACTGCTCTTTGAGCTTGCCGGTCTCTTTCAGGAAGGCGAGCACCGCGTTGACGCGGGCGTGAGCGTCCGGCTGTTGCTGCAGGCGCAGCTTGCTGAAGATGCTGCCGATGTGACGCTCGACCGTCCGGGGCTGAATGAATAGCTCCTCGGCGATGGCCGTGTTGTTGAGGCCACGCGCCATGCAGGCAAGCACCTCTCGCTCGCGTTCCGTCATTTCAGACAGGAACCCCGATTCCGCGTTCTGGCCACCGCCCGCGAGCTTGGACACGATCGACGGCGCAAGTACCGTCTTCCCCTCCCTGACATCCCGCACCGCTTGGACGAGATCGGTCAGTTTGGTCAGGTGCTGCTTCAGCAGGTACGCCTTCCCTTTGGGATCGGCAAGGAAGTCACGTACAAACTCATCGTCGTCGTACGCCGAGAGGAGGATGATCCCCGTCTCTGGGGTACGCTCGCGGATCACGCGCGCCGCTTCGACGCCATTCAGGCGCGGCATGCGGCCGTCCATGATCACAACATCCGGGTGGGTCGTGGACGCAAGCGAGACCGCCTCGCTGCCATCGCCCGCGAATCCCACCACGTCGATATCGGGATCGGTTTCCAGGATCATCCCGTACGCCTGGCGCATCAGCTCATGGTCGTCGACCATGAGCACCCGGATCTTGTCTGCCACTCCCAACGCTCCTCCAGCCCCGCGGGCCGTGCTACCTCGGACTTGCCTTCGCCTGGCGGGTTGCCTGGAACTCGCCTGCAGGCGATGAGGCGGGCAATATCGCGTGAACGGCGGGGCCGCCCGGGGTCTTGATATGGCCAGACTGGATCTCAAAGGCCGTCCTTGCCATTTCCGGGACGGGCCAGTTCTGCTCAGGACCGCCATCATGGGCACGGCCGCTGAGCTCGATTCGAACAGCGCCACGGATCTCCATCACGTTCCAGCTCACACTACCGCCCGCGGGCAGCGCTCCCGGTGCGGCAAGGAAAAGGCCGACGAACGCCTGCGCACATAGTGCCGGGTCAGCGCGGACCAGCGGGCCGAGGGGCTTCGCCCCGGGCTCAGCCTGCAGCAGGTCGTCCTCGGTCGCCGCGCTTTCGATCTTGGCCCCACGTAGCTCGGGAGTTGCCAGGGCCGCCGACATGCGGATGGTGCGGACGACGTCGACGTTCCCGGTCGTGCCCGGTGCGGTCTTCGCGAACGTCCAGACCCCCCGCGTCAGGGAGCGGGCGCGAGTTGCGGCATTCGAGATCATGTCCAGGTATTCGGTGAGCCGTATTGCGGACGCGGCATCCATCGTGGGGTTCCCGCGTACCGCCTCGCGTGCGAGGTCTGTGAATCCGATGATCACGCCGATCGGACCGTTGATGTCGTGCGCCAGCCCGGCCGCGATTCGGCCAACGAGTGCGTGCCGATGGAGGTCAGTTTCCGGAGTCAACAATCGCCAGGTCTCGCTAACGAAATACAATGGCTGGAGTGTACAACCCCGTCCTGGGTGTTCGTCCTGAGGGCAACGGCCGAACCGCATAGGGAAAATGCGCAAGGACAGGCACTGGGAAGCGTCCTATTGGGCTGGTTCGATCAGGGGACGCCCGACGAATCGCTCGTCGTAGGCGCCCCATCTGCCCATGCGCTCGCGTATGGCGTCTTCAATGCCTAAGAGCCTGCCAAGGGTCCAAGGGATGTCGAAGAGGCGCGCCTGGAATTCCTCGCGGCGGGCCGGCAAGGTCTTCGCTCCCTGAAGGAGCACTGTGGTCAGCACGTCGTTTGTCGTATGTGCGGTCGAGTCCTCTTCGATATTCCCGTGGTCGGACGTCAGGACCAGGTCATAGCCGGCTAACCGGGCCGCGGGGGCCACGATGCCGAGCGCCTGGTCGAGCGCCTCGCAGGCCTCCACCGCGGCCTCGAAGCGGTCAGGCAGCAGATGCCCGACCATGTCGCAGTTCGAGAAATTGGCGCAGATGAGCCGGTATCGGCCGCTCTCCATGCCCGAGTGCACCGCTTCTGCCACCTCGATGTTTCGCATCGCGGGAGTCTTGTAGAAATCGGAGTCGCTCTTGACGCCCTCGGCCTCGCCGCACGAGGGCAGGATCTTGCGGTCTTCAATCCCACTCGCTGCCGGCGCCTCGCGCCGCCCGCGGATGAAGTATCCGACGTGTGCCGACTTGACGCTCTCCCCGACAAGGAAATACCGGTCGCCAGGCAGCAGGTCGGAAAACAAGGCGAGGAGGTTCTCCCTGTGGGCGCGGTTTGGATAGGCGACGCGCACGCCGTATTTCTCAAACTGGGGGTCGTATTCGGCGAGTGTGCAGACGCTCAGGTCAAGCGAGTCATCGAGCCAATCTAGCGACCACTCCTTGCCGTGGGCACGCGCACTCTTTTTGAGGTAATCGCGTGCTCCAATCAGCGCGCCCGTCCTGGCTCGCTGACGGTCCGCCCGGAAATGAAGGTCCACGAACGCATCCCCGCGCCGGATGCGGTACGGCTCGCCGTCTGACCCGACCACCGCCAGTGGCGGGACGTCTCCATCCGCCTTGCCGTTCCGATGCACCTCCGCGATCGCGGAGCGGACACCTTCGAACCCCGACACTTGCTCGCCCTCCCCGCGAGTCAACAGCAGGTAGTCGGCCCTGGCATCCGGCTCCCGGTAGTCGCGGTCCATCGCAATGTTGCGGCCGATGACCCATGCGAGACAGTCTTCCGCGTCGTAGGCGCGCAGCAATTCCTGGAGCTTGCCCAGGTAGTCCCCGGCGCCCCGGTGCCGATTGATCGATGAGTCCCTGGGGCAGTCGCGACCGTCGAGGATGCCCTGCATGCGGACTCGTGCCGGTGGGAATTCGAGTCGCTTGAAGACGAGTTCGAGAAACGCTTCCAGGTGGTTCCAGGCGCCGTGCACACGGCCGTCGTCGCCCCTGGTCCCGGACAGCATGAAGGAGAAGTTCAGTTCGGTCTCGCGACTCCTGGACTGCTCGAGCACACCCGTGAGGGCATCGTTTCTGAAAAAGCTGCCGTCCTCGATCGACAGCGTGATTTCGAGCGGAGTCTGCGGGGCCATGGTCAGGTTGCCGATCTGCTGGTGCCCCGTATCCGAGTTGCCCTGGACAGGCGGATCGAGGTCTTCGAAACCGGCCCAGATCCCGGAGGCGCTGGTCGGCACGGAAACGCCTCGGTTGCGCAGATCGTTGAGAACGGGCATTTGCGCTGCCCACGGGACGTACCGGTGTTCGAGCGCGATGCGTTGCACAAGGTCGCGGGCCTGCCGCCGGACGTCCTCCGGGATTGGCGCCGAACTCAATGCTCCAAGCGTGCTGAGCGCGGCCTCGAATGGCGCGCCTTCGTCGATAGCTTCGGCACGGACCGGGTACAGGTACTGCCGGGCCAGCAGATCGCGGTCAGTCGAAGATGGCGTCCGTCCGCTTATCGCGGTAACGGCAGCGCGTTCGATTTCGGAGCGCGCGGCCGCAGGCAGCCGGTCCCATACTTCGTTTACGACTTCTCGCGCGCGTGCCCGGCTGAATCCGAGGCCATCGAACACGAGAAGCAGGGCTTTGCGTCGCACCCGGGCAGGACTGCTCGTCATGGCTCCATCCTCGGGGTGGGACAACTGCAAGCAAGAAGGTGCAAACTCGACCATAATACCGGGCGCAAGCTCCGACTAACTGAGGGGAACTGCATGACTCCAATGGACATCGAACGCTGGCAATCTACGGTCCGCAGGCCGGCCGACTTCGACGAATTCTGGGAGGGGACGATATCGGCTAGCGAAAAGGTCGCTGCCGACCCGAAATTCGATCGGCTCCCAGCGCGGTCGACCGAGAAAGTCGACGTATTCGAGGCGCATTACAACAGCTACGGAGGGATTCGGATAGCCGGCTGGTACTGCGCTCCGCGCCGCCCTAAAGTCCAACTGCCCGGAATCCTCGTCGTGCCCGGGTACGTCAGCGAGCCGATGCTGCCCAAGGCGCTTGCCTCGCAGGGCTACGCAGTCTTCAGCGCTGCGCCGAGAGGCAAGCTGCGCAGCAACAAGGCGTTCAACCCCGGGTACCCTGGCCTCCTGATGCACAACGTCACAGACCGGGACTCCTACGGGTACAGAGGCTTTTACATGGATGCCCTCTGGGCATTCGACGTACTCGCGTCGAGGCCGGAGGTCGATGCCGGGCGGATCGGGGTGCAGGGCTCGAGCCAGGGCGGCGCGCTGACTCTTCTCGTATCCGCGCTCCGTCCCGAGAAGGTGAAGGCCGCGTCGGCCGGCGCCCCCTACCTGTGCTCGATCCTGGACGCCGCGGGGATGACGCATTCGTATCCATACCAGGAAATCAACGACTACTTACGGCTGCATCCGAAGGACGCGCCACAGCTGCGGGCCACTTTCGATTACTCCGACATCCACAACTTCGTGGGGGCGATCCGTTGCCCGATCATCGTCAATATCGGGCTCAAGGACGACGTGTGCCCGCCGGCCACCGGGTTCGCCGTGTTCCGGGCAATCGGCGGCCGAGACAAGAAGCTGTACCCGTACGAGGACTGTGCGCACGACGCCGGGACCGGGGTAGGGCATGGCCGGATCGTGTCCGAGTTCATGGCGAGTCACCTGAAGCCTCAGCCGGTCAGTTAGGAGATCTCAATGGGAAGTGGTTCAAGATCGACGTCGAACGCTGGCAGGTCCAGGTCCGCGGCGAATGCGTCCAGGTCAGCGG
>JACQUF010000504.1 GCA_016210435.1 Chloroflexota bacterium | reverse complement strand
CGTCACAAGCGGTGCCCTGAGCCCGAGAAGGGCGGACTGGTGCGAGGGTCAGAAAGGTTAGACATATGCCCAAAGTCCTCTTCTACGTCGGCCGAGGAAATCCAACGACGGACGTCATGCTCAATGAGGCGCCCGCCAGCTGGGACATCGTGCCGATCGACACTCACGAGACTTCCGAATCTGAACAGCTAAAAGAGGTCGCCGATGCGGACTTCATCTGGGTCTACGGCGGCCGGCCTTCCGACAACGTGCTGCGCGCCGCAAAGAAAGTGAAGCTGCTGCAGCTTTCTTCCGCGGGATACGACAGCATGAACCTCGCACTCCTCGGGGAACTTGGCATCCCGGTTGCCAACGCAAGCGGCACAAATGCGCAGGGTGTTGCGGAGCTCGCAGTAACGCTGATGCTTGCCGCATACCGGCGCCTCATCGAAATGGACGCCGATACCCGGCAGGGGCACTGGATCACTCCTCGGACGATCGGCACCGATTCGTATGAATTGCTCAACAAGGCTATCGGAATCGTGGGTCTCGGCCATATCGGCGGCACCGTCGCCAGGCTGTTGCAGGGCTTCGACCCAACGCTGCTCTACTACGACATCGTTCCGAAGCCAGATCTCGAAAGGCGGCTGAAGATCGACCGGGTCACGCTCGACGAGCTTCTGAGGCGTTCCGACATAGTCACGCTGCACGTTCCGCTTACAGGCAGGACGCGGCACATGATCGGTACCAGGGAACTGGCCCTAATGAAGCCGTCGGCTGTTCTCATCAACACCTGCCGAGGATCGGTGGTTGACGAGTCTGCGCTTTACGACGCCCTGCGGGACCGACGTATCTGGGCAGTGGGCCTCGACGTATTCGAAGTCGAGCCTGTCTCGCTCAGCAATCCACTCCTGAAACTCGATAACGTCGTCGTCACGCCTCACGCTGCGGGCAAGACCGCCGAGAGCTACCCGAGGCGCGCCCGTTTTTCTTTCGAAAACATGCAGCGTGTCCTTTCAGGCAAGCCTCCTTTGAATCTCGTCACGTCCGATTGACGCCCCTCGCCCCGTAGGGGAGAGGGTGGTCGCAGACCGGGTGAGGGTCCTCCGTGTACACTCTCCCGTCGCCGTCATGAACTGATCGCAAAGGAACAGAGCAGATGCCCAAACAGAAAATCGTCATCTTCGGCCGTGCCGGAGACCCGCTCACCTATGAACGTGCCGAATTCGCGGACCTCAGCTGCGAGATCATCCAGGCCGACCCTAAGAGCGAAGGCGAGGCCATGGAAATCGTCAAGGACGCTGACGCCATCATGGGCGGCAACTGGTGGCAGAACGACCGCGTGATAAGCGCCGCGGAAAAGTGCCAGGTTCTTGCCGTGTATTCTCACGGCTTCAACCACGTAGACGTCGACGCCTGCACGATGAAGGGCATCATCGTCACCAATTCAGCCGGCATGTGCGCAGAGGAAGTCTCGAACCAGGCGATCGCGTTCTTGTTCGCGTTGAATCGGCAGGTCACGTGGCTCGATCGACGCCTCAAGGGCGGCACATGGGACGCGGGCCCCTACCGTCCGAAGGGGACGATCGACGAGGAAGTCCTCGGGATAATCGGCTTCGGCAATATCGGCCGCGCTATCGGCCGCAAGATGAGCGGCTGGCGGATGAAGACGATCGTGCACGACCCGTACGTCGGTCCGTGGATGTTCAAGGACTATGGCGTCGAACCTGTGGCCCATCTGAACGACATATTCAGCCGATCCGACTACGTGATCGTGGTCGTCCCGTTGAACAAAGAGACCTATCACATGATCGGCGCCGAACAGTTCAAACTGATGAAAAAGACGGCGTTCTTCATCAACGTGTGCCGGGGTTCGGTCGTGAACGAGCCAGACCTCATCAAGGCGCTGCAGGAGAAATGGTTCGCGGGCGCCGGTCTAGATGTCTTCGAGAAGGAACCGGGCGACCTGAACAACCCGATCTTCAAGCTCGACAACGTCGTAGTCGCGCCGCACGTGGCCGGGTCGTCATTGCGATCGGCGGTGCTGAGCCGGCAGCGGGCGTCGCAGCAGGTCAAGGCCGTGTTGCAGGGGTACTGGCCGATGGCGGGTCAGAACTCCGAGGTCAGGGCGAACATCCCGCTTCGCCGGAACGCCAAAACGGCCGTGTCTTAGGAACCTGGAGTGCCGGAGCCCCTCTCCCTGTTCGGGAGAGGGCAGGGTGAGGGCGACGTACAGACGCGGCCGCCTGCCATCAGGAGGGAATCGGCCCGTTACTTAACGCCCCCTGACCCCCGCCCCCGATGGGGCGGGGGCCTTTGCAGATCCCATTCGCTCATAACGTAGATGGCGCCTTAGCGTGAGGCGCGTCGACGCACTTCGGAGACGCGTAGGGGTGGGGCAGCGTTTTCAGTCCCATTTGGGCGAGGACGCCATCCGGCCGACCCGATATGTCTGCGCTGGCGCGGCCGGACAGGGCTTTGGTCCCCGAACCGATGACTCCTCCCGGGGCATTTGGGCGGCATGAGACCCCCTCCCCGTCGAGGGAGGGGGTGCAGGGGTGGGGAAATCAACCTCCACCCTCTACCTCCCT
>JACQUF010000503.1 GCA_016210435.1 Chloroflexota bacterium | reverse complement strand
TACCGGACGGTCTCCTGGTCGCTCTTGGTCCAGACGTAGACCGTCATGGAGACCGTGGTCGCGTTCCTATCGAAGCTGCCGAAGCCGCGGTCGGTGGTGAACTGGCACCTAGTGATCTCAGGGTCAGACCAAGTTCCGGTCATCACCTTCCGGCCAGCGTACACCAACTCCGTTCGGTATTTGATGAGCGGCCAACTGACGTAGTCCAGCTTCGACTCGCCTGCGTTGATGATCTCGCCAGTCTCCTGGACCGTGACGTACAGCGGAGGCGTCATGTAGTCCCGGACGAACGCCTTGCCCGTCTCGTACTCCGTGTACAGGCGGTCGAGGTATCCCTTGCCAAGGTCAATCGCGTCCTGAATGACACCCATAGCTCTCCTTCACACCTAGGCTCACCCACCAGCCTTCAGACGGCTGAGCCCCATCGTAGACCTCAGACAACCTGAGAGACAAGAGGACGAATGGCACGCTTTACGGGTAGCGGTACTTCTCGTTCAGCACCTGGATGGAGACGGGGGTGCGCCATGCGACATCGTCGTTGAACTGCCCCTCGAAGCTGATCTCCTGCGTAATGCGGTCCCGCCCATTCACTGGCGCCCCGACCTGCGTGTGGTACGCCTTCGGGAGAATGAACTTGATGCGGTACTCCTCCGCGGTGTTCGGGATCGTCCCGTAGAAGTAGTTCACTTCGAGGTTGTACGTCGTCAGGTCAACGTCCGCTGGGCTATCCGCCTGTCCCCAGAAGCGGTCGTACTCGTCCTGGGTGGTGAACACCATCTGCAGCTTGCCGTTGACGGTGAACTCACCAATGGGGAACTCGCGGGCGAAGCGGCTCCCATGCCGTACGCCAGCCTCGGAGTCCAGGTTATTCGTCACTTCCATCTCGAAGCTCTCGACCTTGGAGACAATGTCCCCCGCGTCGATGGTCGCGCTCGCGCCTCGGAAGCTGAACAGGTTGGTGGGGAACGACTTCGCAGAACTGTCCAGTACGGCCTTCGCGTCCTTCCTGGCCACCAGGCTCAGACGGCAGACCAGGAACCCACGCTCGACCGAGAAGGTCATCGACCCGATGGTGGCCCCGTCGAAGACGTGCTCGAAAACTTGCTTGCCAAGACGGGCCGTGAAGGATGGCAGGGTCCGGTCCTGCGTCACACTGAAGGCGTGCGTAAACGGCGCCTCAACCTCTGTGACATCCTCCGTGTTGCCGTGAGCCTTCTGCAGCGCCTCCGTGAGGGTCCAGATGTAGGTCGGCCCGCCACCACCGTCGATCGCGGAGATCTTCACGCACTCGGTGCCGCCGATCTCGATGATGTCACCTACCTGGAACCCCGCCTCAGCGGCGACCTCGATTGTGTCGTCGCCAGCCGCCGCCGCAGCCGCCAGCGTGGTGACACTGCCACCCCCAACGGCCGTGCCGGTCGCGACCCAACTCCCAAGACCCCATCGGAGGAGCCACGGGAACTTCAGCGCATCCACGCCGACCTCAATGTCCCCCTGCGGGACGTACGGGCCGGGTACCACCAAGGCAGACGACCGCCCACCAGCGCCCTCGTACCGGAGCACCGGCGCGGACGGTACGTCCAGCTCGCCTCGAAGGATGTCCAGGAATGCCGCGGCAGCGACCGCCGTGCCGAAGGTCGCCTCCTCTCCGATGCCAAGGTATCGCTTCTCACCGGCCATGTCGGCCTCCTACGGACGCAGAAACTCGAAGTCCCAGGTGACTTGCAGCGTTGCCCAAGGCTGCGTGGACTCCTCAACGCCCTCGGGCGTCGGGGCATCAGGCGCGATGGAGTCAACGCGAACGTCCCGTGCCGCGCCTGCGAGCGCGGGGTCTTGCAGGAACAGGTCCATGAGCGCGAACACCAAGGTCTGCAGGTCATCCGCGCTCGTCTCCGGCTGGTAGGTCGTGCCCGTCAGACCGAACAGGACCGTCTGTTCAGCCGTTCCGCGGTTCGCGCCCCAATCAGACGGCACAATGGATCGCTCGAGCACCACTAGGGCATAAGTCTTCAGCTTGCCGACCCGGTGCCGGCGATTCGGCAGGAACTCCTTCACGCTTACCAGGGACCCTCCAGCCGTCATCGCGGTGTCGATCTTGCTCTTCACCGCAGTCCAGATAGCCTCAGACGCCGTTTGCAGTTCGTTCGACATCAGCGGGCTCCCAGCACACGATGCTCACGCGCGTAGCGACGAAGGTCGCGCCGCAACGCCTTCGTGAACACGGAGTCATCGACCAGTCGGACCTCAAACTCCCCGGCTTGAACAAGCGGGCCGCGCCTCACCTTCAGCATGTAGTTGTACATGTTCATCGCCAGCCGCAGCGTGATGTCCTTCACACCCTCGGGCACATCCTCATCGTTATAGGATGTGCCAACCT
>JACQUF010000486.1 GCA_016210435.1 Chloroflexota bacterium | reverse complement strand
GTGTGGACCTTGACCCAGTTGTACCGGTCGGCCCTGATCGTCTCGACTTTGGTAACCTTCATCGTCCTGGGATCGCCTTCACCCTTGCCTCTCCGGAACTGGAGAGGCGCTTGATTTCGCGGCGCGTTATCTAACGCCCTGCGACACCGGAATGCAAACGGAGCGAGCGAATGAGCGCACCGATCAAGGTCGCGATCGCCGGCGTGGGACAGCGAGGCCTGAACCACCTGGCCACGCTGGTCGAGCTCCAGGAACAGGAGGAGGCGAGGCTGGTCGCGCTCGCCGACCCCAACCCGGAGAACCTGGTCGAGGCGAGTATCCAGAAGAAGGTGCCGGGCTACCGGCAGCGCGACACGGGCCTCTACGGCAGCGTCGACGACCTGATCAACGATGCGAAGCCCGACGCCGTCTGGTTCGTCATTCCGCCGAACCTCCACAAGCGCGAGATCGTGCGCGCGGTCAGGCGCGGCGTCCACGTCATGGCAGAGAAGCCCATGACGCTGTTTTACAACGAGGCGCTCGAGATGGCCGACGAGATCGACAAGTCCGGCGTGATCTCTACAGTTGGCTTCCAGATGCGATACGACGACTGGTACGTGGCGCTGCGGGACCATCTGACCGGCAAGTCGATGGCCAGCATCTCGATGGTGGTTGTCGCGCCGGTCGAGGGCCATGGCGTCAAGCACACGGCCGCTGAAAAGATGGGCGGACCGAAGAGCCGGATCTGGACGGCGCATCGCGCCTGGTCGGGGACGTCGATGGTCGAGGCAGGGATCCACCAGACCGACCTGATGCGCTACTGGGGCAGCGACGACGTCGCCTGGGTCCAGTCGGCCTACGTCCCCCGGCCGGCATCGGACGTCACGGAGGAAGGCGACAATCCGATCGCCTATCACGTGACCTACGGCTTCAAGAAGGGCTGGGCGGCGAGCCTGATCTTTGCGCGGCCGGGTCGCGTGCTCGCCAACGAACGCTACGACTACATACTGGCGTCACGCAGTTTCATCAAGTTCGAAGACGATCTCGCCGCTTACTGGTATGAGGGCAAGGAGTTCCGGCCCGCCGTACGGCCGCCCGCCGAACAGCTCCGGCACGTGCTGGCGAAGGGTCCTCACAAGGAGGCGATGGGGATGCACAACACCCTGAAGCTGAACCAGACGTTCGTGCGGGCAATCGCCGAAGGCAAGCCCTCGCTCCTGAAGACCGATTTCCGGGGCGGCCTCAACTCCCTCTGCGCGGTACTGGCGGCCAACGTTTCCGACGAGCGCGGCGGGGAACGCATCTCCCTCGACGAGTTCGCGAGCGGGCGCCGATACGCGAAATACCGGAACAAGCCGCGGATGCCGTAATCCCTCGGGGCGTGAATCAGCGCAGCGAGACCGAGTATTGGTCCGTCGACCGGGTCGAACGGTTCATATCTGACGTTCCCCCTGAACTCGGCGCATACTATCCACCTGGCGACGCACTTCGAGACGGCTGGGAATGGCTCCCGGGCAACGCTCGCTCCAGTCTCACCGGTGTCTACCTGCTCGCGGGGGTGAATTTGCAACTGGCCCTGGTCCCTCCATTCGCACCCGCGCCGCCCCTCACCGACTGGAAGTCCGGCATGCTCCGCGCTCTGCGCGAGCCTCGGCTGATCGGCGTGTTCTTGCTGCGCCTCGGATACTATGCCGCCGGGGCGGTAGACAACGACTCCGTGATAGCGGCGAAGAGCGGCAGCCGCTACGTTCACGGACGGCACCGCGCGGGCGGTCAATCGCAGCGGCGATGGGAGCGCAACCGGGAGCAATGGATCGAGATCCTCTTCGACCGTGCGTGCGCCGCATGGCAGGACACCTGCGGCGATCTGGCTCGTGACCTGGACCATCTCGCACTTGGAGGGGACCGCATCGTCCTTGCCAGGTTCCTGAAGCGCTGCGATGCCCTAGGACGGCTTCAGGAGCTGGAGATCGCCCGCCGCGTCCCGGTCGACCGGCCAACGGCCGCATCGATCGACGACGCGCGCCGCTCGATCTGGTCGTCGACCGTTTACCGACCCCGGCCTCAGCCTGAGCC
>JACQUF010000494.1 GCA_016210435.1 Chloroflexota bacterium | reverse complement strand
TGAACACGGACTCCGGCACGTCGACGCCCGGACCGTTCAACGATGGCACGCGCGGCTCGAAATAGCGCACGGCGTCGTATCCGAGGTAACCCAACGCGCCCCCGTGAAACAGAGATGGAAGTCCGGGAACGCGGCCGTACCGGAATCGGGACATGCGGGAACGCAGCAGCTCGAGCGGATCGACAGGGCCGTCGGGCTCACCCGGCCCGGTCCGTAGGACCTCCGAGGGCTCGGCGCCGATGAAGCTGTACCTGGCGACCTGTTCTCCGCCCTCTACCGACTCGAGCAGGAACGAATAGGGGCCACGTGCGGTCTTGAGATACGCAGAAACCGGCGTTTCGAGGTCCGCAGAGATCGTGCGGTATACGGGTATCAGGTTGGCCTCGCGGGCGAGTTCCTGGAATTTCTGGAAATCTGGGGTGTACATCGGGGTCCTCTGGATGACGTTTCAGGTGGCGACGATGGAGGAAAGGCGCGCCGATGTCAGCGCGCCCATCGCCATGACCACTCCGACGCCCTAGCCCGGAGGAAGGGAGCTAGAGGGCGGGTGACATTAGCCTGGCGCCTTCCCCCGCCCCCCGCCCCCTGCTCCTTCGACACGCTCAGGCGCCGTGCTGAGCCTGTCGAAGCGACAAGCTCTCCAGAGGCGGGGGGCAACGCGCCTGGACGACCTCTCCTTCGATGGGAGAGACGAGGCCCCACGCAGTCGGGACATCGGTGAGGGTGATCGAAAGCCACAGCTATTCCCACCTGCTCGTGTAGCTATCGATGCGCATTGCGGCGCGCACCTGTCGCATCGTCTCCGCCGCAAGCTTTCGCGCCCGCCCGGTGCCGTGCATCAACGCATCTTCAATTTGCCTGGGGTTCGCCTCGAAGCGGGACCGCCGCTCGCGTATCGGGTCAAGGAACCTGTTCAAGGCTTCGGCGAGCGCCTGCTTGACCTCGACATCGCCAACCTTGCCTTCCCGGTACCGGTGCTTGAAGTCTTCGACCTGTCCCTTATCCGGATTGAACGCATCGTGGTACTCGAAGACCGGGTTGCCCTCAACGTGCCCAGGGTCAGTGGCCCGCAGGCGCGTCGGGTCCGTGTACATCGACATCACCTTCCGGCGGACCGTCTCCCGGTCGTCGGAGAGGGAGATCACATTCCCCTTGCTCTTGCTCATCTTCGCCGCACCATCTGTGCCCCGCAGGCGCGGTATGCGGCCGATCAGGGTGTCGGGGACCGGGAAAACCTCACCGAACATCCTGTTGAACTTGCGCGCAACTTCACGCGTCATCTCCACGTGAGGCGCCTGGTCGTCCCCTACCGGGACCAGGCGTGCCTGCGGGAGCAAGATGTCCGCGACCTGGCTCATCGGATAGTTGTAGAAGCCGACCGTCCGGCGCTCGACGGGGAGTTCATCGAGCTCTGCCTTCAAGGTCGGATTTCGTTCGAGCATGCCCAGTGGGGTGATGAAGCTGAGCAGCATCGTGAGCTCCGCGTGTTCCGGCACGTAGCTCTGGATCACAAACGATGAGCGCTCCGGGTCCAGCCCGACCGCCAGCCAGTCAAGCGTGACCTGGATCACCGAATCGCGGATCAGGTCAATCTCGTGGAAGTGGTCGCCCAGGGCCTGGTAGTCCGCGATAAGGAAGTAGCACTCATACCTGGCCTGCAGTTGCAGCCAGTTTTCGAGTGCGCCCACATAATGTCCGACGTGCAGTGCGCCCGTCGGGCGGATGCCTGTGAGAATCCGCTTCACGGTCATTTCTTCGATGCTCTCCAGCCAAATTTCTGCATAAAACAAAGAACCTCGCCCACAAGGGGCGAGGTCTTCTCGCGGTGCCACCCTCATTGGTCCGTCGCGATTGCATCGGATGGACCATCTCTTGTCGGGCGCCCCTCTCGGCCTGGTCGAGCGGGAGGCCCTGGGCTCTGCTAACGGTGCCCTCTCCGGCGCTGGCTACGTAATCCCGATAGGATCAGGATGTTCGCCGCGCAGCTCCCGGTTCCATTCGGCCAGGTTCGTGAGTATCGGGATCTCACCGTCCCCGACTCTCTGGTCTCCGTGCCTGGCTTACTTTTCCCGATCTCCGCTTTTACGGATTCGTTCTTGGGGAGTATAGGGAGCCGCGAGACTCGCCGTCAAATTTGGAACATTTCGCCATCGGGCTGCGTCCTGATTTCGAACGGTATTTAAGCGGAAGGTCGAGGACCCCGAAGCGGCCTGGCGGAAAATGGATGCAGGAACGATGGCGAACAAGTTCAAATCGACAGTGTTGGCGGGCATGACCGCACTGGTCATACTGACTGCGGCCTGTGCCGGTGAGGAAGTCGCAACACCTGGGCAAGGCGGGTCTCCGACCCCGGTCGGGGCGCAACCCGGAATTATCTCTGGTTACGACGCCGTTTTTTTCAGTCTGAGGGGGACGGGCGCGGAGGTATTGGAGACCGATGAAGAGGTCGAGCAACCCTTCTTCTCGATCCCGGGGAAGCTTCTGAAGGTCAATGGCCAGGATGTTCAGGTCTTCGAGTACCGCAATGTCAGCGCGGCGGAAGAGGAAGCGAAAAAGGTGTCACCCGACGGCACCAAGATCGGGACGAGCATCGTCTCGTGGATAGGCACCCCGCATTTTTATCGCCAGGCGAACACGATCGTACTGTACGTCGGCGATGACGCCTCGGCCATCGCGGCGCTGGACAAGGCCCTGGGCGAGCAGTTCGCAGGCGGAGGCAATTCCGCGGAGCACGACGACCGTTCCCGCACCGATCGACGGCGTCGCCGTTGAGCTGCGGGCGCGCGCGCCGATCTCCTATGTCGCCATCGTCGAGTCCGGACTTCCCAATTCCTGTGCCAGATTCGGCGACTACGATATCCGCCGCGAGGCGAACGCATTCACAATCACGGTGACGAACGTCGTTCCAACAGACCAGGGCAGAATGTGTCTGCAGGTCTACGGGATGGTCAAGACAGTGATCACGCTGCCCGGGCCATTTGAGGAAGGCGTGGCATACGAAATCGATGTCAACGGCAGACGACAGGGGTTTGTCGCAGGGCAGGAGGCCGCCGGCGCGGGCGAGTACAAATCTGTGCCCGTGCCGATCGAAGAGGTGAGCGTTGCCGTTCTTGAGTCGTTCCCGGTCCAGTACCGGCTGATCGTGAAGTCAGGCGTGGGTAACTCCTGCGTCTCGTTCGACGCGTACACCCTGCAGCGCGATGGGGACCACGGTGGCGTGACGGTCGTGAACAAGGAACCGGTCGAGCCCATGGTCTGCGCACAGGTCTACCCAGCGGTGGACACGGTGATCAAACTGGGTACCGGCCCCTCACCCGGCCTTCGGCCGCCCTTTCCCCCTACGGGGCGAGGGGATCAAGCCTGCGTTCAGGGCGACAATGGATGCAGGCAGTAGCGAGATCGTTTGGCCCGGCAGGTAACTGCCCGATCCGCCGATATAATTGGCCTTCGTCTCCTTTGATCGGAGTGCGTAGAACCGCCCCTGCCAGGGCCGATGCCAGACACGACGACGATCGAATCGCTCGAAGCATTGCGCCTCGAAGCTCTGCGGGAATTGGAATCCGCGAGCGGCGAGGCGCTCGAGGTCTGGCGAAGCAAATATCTTGGGCGCAAGGGCCGATTGACCCAGGTCCTGCGTGGAATTGTCGGCATGCCACCGGACGAAAGGCGATCGTTCGGTGCCGCCGCGAACACTCTGAAGGAAGTTCTGGAAAACGCCTTCGCGGACCGCGCCGCTGCAGTCGGGCCGAAGCCCGCGGATACCGGGCTCGATGTCACGCTCCCCGGTCGCCGGCCGCTGCAGGGCAGGTTGCACCCCGTCACGCAGACGGTTCGCGATATCGCCGAAGCCCTGACCGCGATGGGATTCCAGATCGTCGAAGGCCCGGAAGTCGAGCACGATTACTACAACTTCACCGCCCTGAACATCCCGCCAGACCACCCTGCGCGCGACATGTGGGACACGCTGTGGGTTGACCGGGTCGATGCCGAAGGGAACCCCCGCATCCTTCTGCGCACGCATACGTCACCCATGCAGGCTCGGGTGATGGAGAAGACGAAGCCTCCGGTGCGAGTCGCGGTTCCGGGACGCTGCTACCGGTACGAAGCGACTGATGCGACCCATGAATGGCACTTTCACCAGGTAGAAGGCCTGGCCGTTGCCGAGGGAATCACGTTCGCGGAGCTCAAGGGTACCCTGTACGAGTTCGCGCGGCGTATCTTCGGGCCGGAACGCAAGGTGCGATTCCGTTGTGACTACTTCCCATTCGTCGAGCCCGGAGTCGACATGGCGATCGATTGGAAAGGCGAATGGCTCGAAATCATGGGCGCCGGGATGGTGCACCCTCGAGTCCTGGCCGGCGTCGGCTACGACCCTGAGAAGTTCACCGGCTTCGCTTTCGGAATGGGCGTTGAGCGGATAGCACTCCTCCGGCACGGAATCGACGATATCCGGCATTTCGCGGCCAACGACCTGCGGTTCCTCAGCCAGTTCTAACTATGAAGGCTCCTCTCTCCTGGCTGAAGGATTACGTGGCAATCGACTTGCCCCTGCGGGAAGTTGCCCGGCGCCTCACAATGGCCGGGCTCGAAGTGGAGTCGATCGAGCAGATCGGCGGCGAATGGGACAAGATCGCCGTCGGCCTGGTCAAGGCCGTGAAGCCGCACCCTAACGCCGACCGTTTGCGCCTGGTCACCGTGGATGCCGGCGGCGGGCCCGTCGAAGTGGTATGCGGTGCACCTAACGTCGCCGAGGGGCAGAAGATCGCCTACGCCTCGGTCGGCGCCACGCTGATCGACGCCCATAGCGGAAAGCCCGCGCAGTTGAAGCCGGCGAAGATTCGCGGCATCGTGTCTCTGGGCTTGGTT
>JACQUF010000493.1 GCA_016210435.1 Chloroflexota bacterium | reverse complement strand
TCTTGCCGGAACCGGTGACGCCGAGCAGCGTCTGGTGCTTCAGGCGTCGCTGCACGCCTTCGGCGAGTTTCTCGATCGCCTGCGGCTGATCGCCGGTCGGCCGGAAGTCAGATACGAGCTTGAATGGGGGCATGTTGTGCCCGTCGCCGGCTAGTGCTTGCGGAAGAGGCCCAGGAAGCGGTCCTGGTATTCCTCGAAAAGATTCCAGCGTTCGAGTTCACGGTGGAGGACCGACGGGTCGAGGTTACCGTTGCGCGCCTGTTCCAGCATCCACTCGATTCTCCGGCGGGCATCCTCTGGCACGCCGTTGCGAGTTTCGAGAAGCCCCATCGACTGGAGCTCGCTGAAATTGCTGCGCGCCGAGGCATTGGTGAGCTCGAAGATGAATTTCATGACTGAGACGTCCCAGAGTTCATCCACTCCCAGGATCACGCTCTCCAAAGGACTTTCCTCGCGATCGAGGCTTTCCCGGATGCGGTTTGCAACCTCGTTGACGGAGCCTGAGACGATGGAAGTTCCGCTTGGCTCGTTCTTGTATGAGTAAAGAAGGCCCGGGGCATGGGGCCCGTACTCCCGGATCAGGTTCTGCAGATAGCGGCTGGCGCTCTCGCTGAAGCCCTCCAGGCGCGCCAGATAGAACGGCGTGACAACCTGGGGCCGATCCGCGCGGACGACACCGTCCCGGACGACCGTTTCTTCCTTCTGGCCGGCGAAGTCGAGGTCCGCGTAGACCGGCTGGCTGACAAGGTGGTATCGCAGCACAGTCGCGCCGAACGTGGCCAGTGTCTGACGCGGTGGCCGGAACACCTGCGTGTGCTCAACTGCGTATCGAATTCGAGCGTCGCGCTCTCTATCTTCCATCTGTGGTCCCGAGAAATGCCCCGGCGTCGTTACGCCCGGTTACCAGTGTACTGTCTTCGTGCGATGTCTTCCTTGCCACAGAGAGACCTTCTGGGCGAGTACGGTTGTGGCGGGGAGTCCGTCCCCTTTACATCGCCCCTAGAATACGGGTTGATTGACACCGCCGGAGGTTGCACGTTGGCCAAGCTGCGCATCATGGTGTCCCGACACTCGGCGTTCTATTCCCCCCTTATCGGCGCGGTCGCCGCAGGCTTCCTGAAGTCCGAAGGGTTCGAGCCTACTTACGCGGTCGTGCCACCTGGCAAGTCTGTTGCCGAGCTCGTCAGCGCGGGAGAGATCGACGTGGCCCAGTCGGCGGTCTCAGGGACGTTCACGGCCCTCGACAAAGGCCAGCAGCCGAAAGTAGTCCACTTTGCGCAGATCAACGAACGAGACGGATTCTTCATTGCCGCCCGCCACCCCGACGCCCATTTCACGTGGGACAAGCTGGCCGGAAAGCGGGTGCTTGTTGATGCGATCGGGCAGCCCCTGGCGATGTTCAAGTACGCGGCGCACAAGATGGGTCTCGACTACAACAAGATCGTGGTCATCAAAGCCGGGTCGCCTGATGAAATGGACACCGCATTTCGCCGCGGTCAAGGCGAATACATCCATCAGCAGGGACCGTACCCGCAGCAGCTACAGAAAGAAGACATTGGGCACATCGTGGCCTCGGTCGGCAAAGCGATTGGCCCCGTCGCGTTCAGCAGCCTGATCTCAACTAGGGAATGGATCCAGAGCGAAGCCGCGAAGGCGTTCACGCGCGCCTACCGGAAGTCCCGGAAATGGGCCAATGAGGCCATGGCCTCTGAAATCGCTTCGAAAGAGACCGAATACTTCCCGAAGATCGACCGCGACGTGCTCACCGAGACGATCCGCTTCTACCAGGGACTTGGCACCTGGGGCGGGGATATCGCCATCCAGAAGGCGCACTACGAGACCGCCCTGGACGTATTCCTCCACGGCAAGGTGATATCAAAACGGCAGCCGTACGAGCAGGTGGTAGTCCCGCCGCCTGCGTAGCAGCTGAGCCTCCTCCCCTTCATGAGGGCCGGGCTATGCCGCGCGGCAGATACAGATCATCTCGGGACTGTGCTCGTCGAACGGGACGCGGTCAAAGCCACCGAAGACATCCACAAGCTTGAGCTCGCAACTCTCGACGAGAAGCCGGACCTCGGTGGGGTGAAGGTAGCGGATCCGCACGTCGAGATAGACCTTTCGGACCACCTCGTTCCGTTCGTCGAGTTCTTCGATGATCTGCAGGCCATCGTTGGTCTGCCTGACAGTATCGAACCTGTTCAACGCCCAGAGAATGCACCTGCGACCATTCGCCGGGTTCACGACCTCTTCCCAGAAGAATGGGGTGCGGTCTGAATCTGGCGCCAGCAAGTGGGGGTCCGGTACGAAGACGTTGAACGCCAGCCTGCCGCCACGGGCGAGATGCCGCTTTGCGTTCACAAGTGTGGCGCGCTGCGACTCAATGTCATCCGCGAGCAGGAGTGTCCGGGCAGGGATCGTAACGAGCCGGAACTTGCGCCCCAGATCGAACTTCCGCATGTCGGCCTGAACCAGTTCGAGCCTGCCTTGCCGGACCCTGGCCTTTGCTGATTTGCGCCGGGCGGTGTCCAGCATAGCGCTGGCGATATCAACGCCGACTACGTCAATCCCCGCGCGGGCAGTCGGGATCGCTATGCGGCCGGTGCCAACGCCGATTTCGAGAACCGGACCATGTGATTGACGCGCGAGGTCGACGTAGAAGTTGACTTCTACCGGGCCCTCTGTGGCGTAGACGACGTCATACCACTCGGCCCACGCCTCGTAGTTCACTTGCTCACGCCCCCGTCCTGTTCTGCGCGGCCGTTAACCTGAGCAGGCTGCGTCTGTCACCCCCGCCACGCGTTGGTTGTCATCCTGAGCTACGCGAAGGATCTGTTTATGTGTTGGAACCGAACAGATGCTTCGTCGCCCCGTGGCACGGACTCCTCAGCATGACAGAAACGGTCCGATACTCGGGCCCAATCTGTCCGCGGGGGCCGGAACTGCGGTAATGACCGGGCGTACCGAGTGAAGGGGCCCAAGCCTTGAACCTGGGCCCTCGGCCCGCGAACCGGCTGGTCGCTACCGCGACGCCGCGGCCAGTACCTCGTCAGGGAAGTCCGCGTTCGTGTAGACCTTCTGGACGTCGTCGAGCTCTTCCAGCGAGTCCAGCAGCCTGAGCGCCTGCTGCGCCTTCGCGGGGTCCAGCTGGACGGTCGTTTTCGGGATCATCGCGAACTCGGCGGTCTCAATCTTGACCCCGCTCTTTCCTTCGAGGAACGACCGGAGCTTTGCGAGATCATTCCGCGCCGCGGTGAATTCGACGGCGTTGCCGTCGATCGTGAAATCTTCTGCGCCCGCGTCCACCGCCTCGAGCGCAAGGTCGTCGGGATTCATGCCGTCCACCGTCACGCGGACAGCGCCCTTCATGTCGAAGCCCCACGAAACGGCGCCGGATTCGGCGAGGTTGCCCCCTGCCTTAGTAAACCTCGACCGGACTTCGGACGCGGTCCGGTTTCGGTTGTCGGTAAGCGCCTGGACTAGGATTGCGGCCCCCCCGGGCGCGTAGCCTTCGTACACCACCTCGTGGAGCTGCTCGTCGCCGCTCGCAACGCCCGCACCTTTCTTGATCGCGCGGTCGATGTTGTCGTTCGGCATGTTTGAAGCCCGCGCGTTGTTGGTCGCCAGCCTCAAACGGAAGTTCATTTCCGGGTCGGGCCCACCCTCACGGGCGGCAACGATGATTTCACGGGCCAGCTTGGTGAACAGGGCGCCGCGGCGCTGGTCAGTGACCGCTTTCTTGTGCTTGATTGTGCTCCACTTAGAGTGTCCCGACATGGGCATACCCTCCTTGAGGGCAGTGTCGCCTCGACGGACCCGGCACAATGCCGAAGCCGGTCAAAAGGACGGGTGGACCGCCGATTCACTTCGATGGTAGCTAAATTGCCGCGCCGCCGTCCACGATCAGGTTCGAACCCGTGACCATCGCGGCATCTTCCGACGCCACGAACGCGAACGCCTTTGCGATGTCGTCGGCATTGAGCAGGTGCCCCAGAGGCGTATTTGCGAGCCGGCGCTTGTAATTGTCGGGGTTGTCGATGCTCGTCGACCAGTCGTTCGGGCTGTACGGGTTATCAGACCTGATGAACGGCGTGTCGACATGGCCTGGCGAAACGAGCACGCAGCGGATGTTGTCCTTCGCGTAGGAAGCTGCCGCGGACCTCGTCAATCCCACGAGGCCAGCCTTGCCTGCCCCGTAGCCGGGACTCCCGGCGCCCGGGCGGACTGACGCGAGCGAGCCCATGTTGATGATGACGCCGCCGCCCGCCTTGCGCATCGAAGGAACCACTGCCTTTATGCCGAGGAACGATCCAGTAAGGATCGTCCCCACGATCATGTCCCACATCTCTTCGGTCTGCTCATCGAAGCTGACCCGGAAATTCGCGCCCGCATTGTTGCAGAGGATGTTGACCGGGCCGAATTCGGATTCAGCCGCGTTGACTGCAGCAGCCCATTCACTGGACGACCGAACATCGAGCCGGCAGGCGAGCGACCTGCCTCCCTTTGCCGAGATTTCGTCGGCCACCTTCTTGGCCTTGGCCGGGTCGAGGTCTGCGAGGCAGACCGCGCCGCCCTCAGACGCGAAGAGGCGGCCCTGCGCTGAGCCCATAGCGCCGCCGCCCCCGGTAATGATCGCTACCCGGCCCTGGAATCGCATTTGGAAACTGCCCCTTGCCTGTGCTTTGCATGCGGGAAGAGCCGATCAACGTTACGCGGAGGTGTCATCGCGGTCAATGGCAGTCTACGATGGCGGGAGCTCACCGCAGGCCCGCGCCCGCGCTAGGCGCGCTTTCTGGCGGGCGATTCGAAGTGGCTCCGGTGTGCGAGCGCGCCGGACGCAGAACTGGACAACCGACCTCGCGGTCTCAGCATCGGTTCTCCAGCCCGCATGGATCGCGAGTGGACGAGTGCCTGGTTTCGTGACCAGCCAGTATCCGACCGTTTCGGCGTCCAATCGAAGCGGGGTCGAGGTCTGGTCCCCGGCCGGCCATTCGCCATGCGCGATCAGCGGCCGGTGCGTTACACCGATGGTCGGGACGTCGAGGACCGCGCCGAGATGGAGAGCGAGACCAGCCCGGCGCGGGTGGTCCCGCCCCGTTCCATCGACGATCAGCACGGCAGGCAGGCTGCCCAGCCCGCGGACCGCGTCGAGCAGGACATGTCCGACGCGAAGAAAAAGCAGTCCAGGTTCGTATTGAGCATCCGACCGGCCCTCGGTCAATGCGTGATCCGCGATGCGATCGCCGTCCAGCACGATTGCGGAACCCCATGCACGGTCGCCCGCCGCTCCCGGACCGGCGACGCCCTTTTCGAAGATCGCGAAGCAAGCGCCAAGCGTGACCGCTGCGCCGGGCGCCGGCTGCCAGAGAGGCGGCCTCTCACCCCCCAGCAGATCCTGGGTTTCAAGCAACTCTTCTCTGCTGGAAGGCTCCAGA
>JACQUF010000495.1 GCA_016210435.1 Chloroflexota bacterium | reverse complement strand
TACCAGGACCAGGTATTCGCGGTCGCCGTGCGCATGCTGCGCGAAGGCGCGGCCGCGGCCGACCTGACCCAGGATACGTTCGTCTCCGCTTTCAGGAACATTCGCGCGTTCCGCGGCGGCAGCTTCCGAGGCTGGTTGTTCCGCATTGCAACGAACGCGACCTACGACCATCTCCGACGGCAGAAGCGAAGGCCTGCCGAATCGATCGAGGCGAACATCGTCACCTACGAGACGAGGCTTGTTTCGCAGCGAGAGTCCCCCGAGGCCGCCGCCGAGCGGGAAGAGCTGAGCGGAGAGATCAATTCCGGCCTGCAGTCGCTTCCCGATGACCAGCGCATTGCGGTGGTGCTGGTCGATGTCGAAGGCTTCTCGTACGAAGAGGCCGCCGAGTCCATGGCGTGTTCCCTGGGTACGGTGAAGTCGCGCGTCGCACGCGGTCGAGCGAAGTTGCGGGACTATCTGCTTGCGAGGCCGGAACTTTTGCCCTCCAGACTTCGTCTACAAAGCGAAGGCAAGGCAAGGACGGCCATGCCCGGAGCTGGTTCCCCATGATGCGCGGACTTCCGGCCTGGCGCCGCAAGGCAGTCTCTGAGGAAATGCTGTCGGCTTATGTCGACGGCACGCTCGACGCGGATTCCAGGGCACGTGTCGAACAGGAGCTCGCGCGATCCGCCGAACTGCGAACGAAACTCGAGGCGCTCCGGTCGACAATCGAACTGCTGAAGTCTGCCGATCGGATTCGAGCGCCAAGGTCATTTGCGCTCTCGCCGGCGGCCGCATATGGGTCCGCAAGACCCCTCGGTGCGAAGGCCTTGACCCCCTGGGCGCCGGCAATCGCAGCGACGGCGGCGGCGATCGCCTTCGGGCTACTTCTGGTCGGCAACCTGACCGGTACGCTGCGTCAGTCAGGGCCGGGCGTTGGGGAGATGCGCGAGGCCGCGAGGTTCGAAGGCGAAAAATCAACCCAGGCAGTCCCGCAGCTCGGCGCAGTCCAGGCGACGGTTCCGTCCGAGGCCGCGGCACCAGCAGAAGCAGGGCAGAAGGTCGTGGAGAAGCCGGTTGCGGCGCCGGACAGATCTGGCGTACCGGCTGATGCGAAGGCAACGCCATCCGGCACCGGCTTGTCAGAAGCTGCGAGGGCGGCGGCGACAACTACCAGGGCTCCCGAAGCGACGGCCACGCGCGCACCGACTGCCGCGGCGGCAGTGTCGGAAGCAGCCGCGCCTTCGCCCGTGCCTGGGACCCCGACTCCGGTGCTTCCGAGTCCGCTGGCAGCGACTCCAGTCCCAGCGCCAACTGGTCCGGCGGGCCCTGCAGGCCCGGCCGGCGCTGCAGGCGCAACAGGTCCACAGGGCCCGGCTGGACCGGCCGGGACCCCCGCTCCCACGGCAGGGCTGGACCAGGCTCCCGGAACCGTAGTGCCAACGCCGTCGACGGACAGCGGGTACGGGATCGCGGCGGTCGCACCCACCGAACGGGCCCGCGGGGCGGCCTCGGCAGTTCCACCACATTTAGAGCAGGCCGTGGTCGACGAACAGCTGGGGCGCAAAGGGGCTGAGCCCGCGGAAGGGGGCGTGGCGGTTCCGCTATGGCAGCTCGAGCTGGGCTTTGGCGTCGCTGCCGGGGCGCTTGGGCTGGGTGCCCTTCTACTCCTTCGGAATCGAAGGCGGGCCTAGCAATTCGGCAGGTGGGGCCGGAACACCCCTCACCCCTACTGGACGTAGGCCCTCTCCCCCAAGGAGCGAGGGGAACAGCGGAACTTTTCGAAAACCGCCAGCGTCTACACACCAAGCGGCGCCCGAAAAGCGCGGTCAGGTTCTACGGTTCCCCCGAAGACTGGCAGGGCGCCGCCGCAATAAGGCCGCCGCAATAAGGCCACAAAGGAAGACAGCACTTTGAACGGAGAGGTGACCAATATGACCGGACCGAAGGGCAATCTGAAGAGCGGCCAACGACTGCTGGCCGTCATGGGAATAGCAGCGGTGATATCGCTGACGGCCCTGGGTTGCACCGGCGCAGACAAGGCGCCGACCGCGACAACCGGCCCATCGCAGGCTCCAATCGCCACGGAGCAGGGCAAGGGCATGCCGGTGCCGCCCGGTGGTACCTTGCCGCCCCCCACCGGCGCGCCGGTCCCCGTCGAGGGAATTCCCCAGAAGGGGGAAGGCGTCGCGGTTGGCGGGTTCGTCGGCGGCCCGGGAGCGAGCGTGGGATCCGGGTTTGCATCAGTGCCAGCGGTGATGCCGGGCATTCCGGTCAGATCCCCTGCCTTTGGCTTCAACGCGCAGGAATCCCAGAACCCGACCGGTTTGTGGGTAACGGGCACCGGCGAAATCAACGTCAAGCCCGACCTGGCCATTCTGTCGGTCGGAGTCGAATCCCGTTCGAAGACTGTCACTGATGCCCGCGACCAAGCTGCGTCCGCGATGCAGAAGATAGTCGACGCCATCAAGTCGAAGGGTGTAGCACCGGACGACATCGCAACTCGGTACTTCAGCATCCAGCCGGAGTACCGCTGGATCGAAGTCCGCAATCCCGACGGCAGCTACGGTAAGCAAGAGCTGGTCGGATACATCGTGACGAACCAGGCCCAGGCGAAGATCCGCAAGATCGACGACGTCGGGCCGGTGATTGATGCGGCGGCCGTGGCCGGAGGCGATCTGGTGAGGATCAACAGCGTGCAGTTCACGGTCGACGACACGGTCAAGTTCGCGGGCCAGATGCGCGAGCTGGCTGCAAAGGACGCGCTGGCCAAGGCGAAGATCTACGCCGATGCCCTCGGCGTGAAGGTCGGAGGCGTGATGTACCTGGCGGAGACGAGCTCGGCTGCGCCCGTCTACCAGAAAGACCTTGCGTACGCGAGGGGCGCGGTTGCCGAAGCGAGCGTGCCGACGCCGATCAGCCCGGACACCATGAAGCTGACGACTTCGATTCAGGTTGCGTTCACTATCGTGCCGTAGGACCCCTCACCCCTACTCCGTAGTCCCTCTCCCCAGCAGGGGCGAGGGGAACGGTGGGTAGGGCGTTCACGATCGGCCAATAAGTGGATCGACGGGGCGAAGGGTCGAGAGTCCCGATACGGGAGAGGGGAGCAGCTGAGCCCGGCGAGGGGAGCGGGCGAGGGGCGGCGTTCAGGCTAAAGAAGGCGGGCCTTACCGGCAACACGCCGGGAAGGCCGCCTTTGGTTTCCGGAGCATGCTCGTCCCAGGCAGTTGGGTACCACGGCCAGGGTTCTCGCAGCTGTGCGATAAGTCGTCTCGCCATAAGGCGTGTTTTTCATGGGACATTCGACTTCGATTAGAATCCGTGAACTGGCCTCCAGCTTCGGAGGCGTATGAAATCTGCAAACGGAGTCTTCCTAATTTGGTCTTGAGCGATCGATCCATCAGGGAAGAGCTTGCGGCGGGCCGCATCGTGATCGACCCCCACGATCTCCGTGACGTGCAGCCGGCGAGCGTCGACCTCCACCTCGACCGGAAGCTGCTCGTCTTCCGGAACTCGCGCCTGCCGTACATCGACCTTCGCCAGCCGCTGCCGGATCTGATGGAAACGCAAGAGATTCCGGAAGACGCGGCCTTCATCCTGCACCCCGGCGAGTTCGTTCTCGCCAGCACGCTGGAACGGATCGCCCTCCCGCACGACATCGTGGCCAGGCTCGAAGGGAAGAGCTCGCTCGGGCGAATCGGACTGTTGATCCACTCGACGGCGGGCTACGTCGATCCCGGCTGGAACGGACACCTGACGCTGGAGCTTTCGAACGTCGCGCGGCTGCCGATCACGCTCTACTACGGCATGCGGATCGGACAGATCTCGTTCCTCCGGCTGACTACCGTCGTCGACCGCCCCTACGGATCGAAGGAGCTGGGTAGCCGATATCAAGGACAAACCGATCCCACGGCGAGCCGGGCCCACATTGACTTCGACCAGCGGCGAGCCCGCTAGCCAACAGATTGAGGCGCGCTTCATGCGGCGCGCGCTGGAGCTTGCGCGGCGCGCCCTGGGCGGGGTAGGTCCGAGAGCGCCGGTAGGGGCAGTGATCGTCAAAGGCGGCCAGGTCGTAGGCGAAGGCGCTACCGAACCGCTGCCCGGGCACCACGCAGAGGCGGTTGCAATCCAGCGAGCTGGTCCTGCGGCACGCGGCGGTACCCTCTACTGCACGCTGGAGCCGCACGCGCACCAGAGTTCCGTGCCGCCGTGCACCGACGCGATCATCGGGGCAGGGATCAAACGCGTCATATGCATCATGCAAGATCCCAATCCAGAGGTGAATGGCGCGGGATTTACGCAGCTCCGGGCGGCCGGGGTCGATGTCAGCACGGACGTAGGTCTCGAGATCAAGGCTGAAGCCGAAGAGATACTTGAGGGGTTCGTTCATCACCTGCGGACCGGGAAGCCCTTCGTGACCGCAAAGTACGCGATGACGCTTGACGGCAAGATAGCAACGCGGACAGGCGCTTCGAGGTGGATCACCGGCGAAGCCGCCCGCGCCCGCGCCTACGAGCTGAGGGCCGCCGCGGATGCCGTGGTGGTCGGTATCGGGACCGTGCTTGCAGACGATCCGCGAGTGACCGCGCGCGTACCGTGGGCGAGTGACGCCGAAGGTCCGAGGCCGAGGCTCAGGGTGGTCGTGGACTCCCGTCGACGCC
>JACQUF010000490.1 GCA_016210435.1 Chloroflexota bacterium | reverse complement strand
CGTGCGCTTGTAGCTCAATGGATAGAGCGCAGCCCTGCGGAGGCTGAGGTTGTGGGTTCGAGCCCCGCCAAGCGCACCACCTATCGATATCAGGCGCCGAACCATTCAGTTCCCCGACAATGGTTCGGCGCGGCTCCCTCATCCCTACTGCGTAGGCCCTGTCCCCATTGGGGCGAGGGGAGCGGTCACTCGGGCAGGACGACTGACTCAGGTTCTTTGCCCTGCGCCACACGCATCGCGTTGTGGATCGCAAAATCGAGCGACTTCTCGCGCGCCTCGATGCTCAGACCCGCCAGGTGTGGCGTGAGGACGACGTTGTCCATCTTAAGGAGCGGGTTTTCCATCGAGAGCGGCTCCAGTTCCTGGACGTCGAGCCCCGCGCCGGCGATCTTATTCTCGTTCAACGCACGTGTTAGCGCAGCCTCGTCAACGACCGGCCCTCTGCACGTATTGATCAGTACCGCGGTCGGCTTCATCAGATCGAGCTCGCGGTCGGAAATCATGTGGCGCGTGACCCGGTTCAGCGGCACGTGGAGCGACACGATATCCGAGGTGCGAAGCAATTCCTCCAGCGGCACGCGTTTGACGCCCGCTGCTTTCTCCTCCGCTGGCGGAATCTTGACGACATCGTGGTAGACGACCTCGCACTCCCAGCCGGCAAGCCGCCTTGCTACCCGCGAACCGATCCGGCCAAGACCGATGATCCCAACCCGCTTGCCGGTTAGTTCGTGGAATTCCTCCCAGCGCTCGAAAAAGCCCTGGGCGTATTTGCCACCGTACAACTGGCGCATCTGGACATGCGTCCGGCGGTAGGTGGAGACCATGAGCATCACGGCGAATTCGGCGACTGCGACCGCATTTCCGCCAAAGTTGTTCGCGGTCTTGATCCCCATCTCGGCCATGTCGTTGACAGGCAGGTAGTCGGTACCAGCTGACAGAACCTGCACGAGCTTCAGGCGCTTTGCCGCCCTCGCGACATCGATGTTGAACATGCGGCCCCACGGAATGATGATTTCCGCGTCGGCAACCGCCTTGAGAACTTCTGCCTGCGAGACGCCTTGAGGGAGGGCGACGATCTCCAATTCGGACGGCGCCTTTTCCTTGAGGCGCTGGACCTCCCAATCGTGTCTGTAGCCGATGTACACGAGCTTGTGCCTGGTAGCCATTGGGCTCCAATCTTTCGATAGTTCGAACGTATGGGGACCGTTCAGGTGCGCGTATCGCGTCTTCCACTCCAGTCAGGCAGCGCTCCATTGCCGGGGAGCCCCGTGGAACCATGTCACGCAGCCATGGCGGGATGGCAGGCGAGAGGGGATTCTACTCGGACGGGATACTGGCCGCGGTGCCGTTCCCATGAATTCGCATCGCTGCCCTGCGACGAGCGATCTCGGCTGCCGCGCGGGCCGAGCTTAGACGTTCCTCGTGCATGAACCACAGAACGAAGATGATGCCTGCAACTGTCACGCTCATCATTTCCGGGGGCAGCCAGAGGATCAGGCCGCCGATGATTTGATCGTTGAGCGCACTGGTCGGCCAGATGCGGCCAGCTTCGCCATATGCGGCATAGAGCGGGATCCTGGAGAAGACCAACATCGCCCCGAGGACCGTGTTCGGCACGATCGTGATGGCTACGTAAAGCACACGCAATCCGTAGTGGACCCGGGAACGGTGCGGCATGGGGTCGATCACGAGCCACCAGTAGAGCATCGCCGAGGCGAACATTGAGAAATGCATCAGCAGGTGCACCCCGGTGTTGCGGACCACGAGGTTCTGCAACGGCTGGGCCTGCCATATCCAGAGCGCTCCGATGAACAGGGCCAGCGTCACAATCGGGTTCGTGACGAGGCTGTAGAAGCGCCTCATCCGCCTGCTACTCGCGACTGGCCGGACGATCTCCTGGAGCGCTCCGGCCGGGAGCCCGCGAAGCACCGGGGTGAGAGGGGCCCCGAGCAGGATGAGGACTGGTGCCATCACGCGAAGTAGCAGATGCTGGATCTGGTGCATGAAGAAAAACTGGTCCGATAAGGGGTCGATCGGAGAACACAACGAGATGAAGAGCAGCAGCTGGCCTGCCGCAAAGGAAACCTGCTGCCAGGTGCGAACCGGGTGGGACCCATTGGGCCACTTGCGGAGCCCGTTGAAATACAGGTAGCCGAAGACCAACGGCCCGAAAATCCCGATCGGGTCTAGCGTCCATAGCAGCCACGGGTTGGATGTGCCGGGATGTGGGCCGCTGTGAGCCGGGGCTGCGCCGACCAACGCGAGGCTTGCAATGGACATCACCGCGAACCCCACGGGTACCGGCATCGATCTAATGATGCGCATGTCCGCGTCAGTCTATCGCTGGCGGCACGATGCGCGTTCTTTGACGAATCTCTACAAGAACCGAATAGATCCTTCGTCCGCCTGAGGCGGACGAAGGATGACAGGAGCCGCGTCACTCAGGATGACAGGGGCGCTTCGCAGCGCATGGCCTCGAGGCGGCCTGTAAGCGGGATGCCTGGTCAACCTGCTCCTTTGTGGAAAGCGGGGCGTTGACATCGCCGCCGATCTGCAATAATTTGAACGTGCAACTTTTTGCAAGAACGGGTATTCATGGGTTGCGAAGGCCGGACCGTGGTCGAGCTCAAGACCAGCGGCCAGCGTGTCACGTCGAGCCGCGTGATGATCCTTTGCGCGCTCAAACATTCGGCGCGGCACATGACCCCGGGCGAACTTCTCGACGAGGTGCGCCGGGTCCATCCGCACATACCGCCCTCGACGATCTACAGGACTCTGGCATCGCTGCGCGACGCAGGCCTGATCTCAGAGACACATCGGGGCGGCGAAACCGAATACGAATGGTCTGACAAGCCTCACCATCACCTGGTCTGCCGTTCCTGTGGCTACGAGCGGAGCCTCCCGCAGACGTACTTCAATCAGGTGGAAAAGAAGATCGAGGCCGAATCCGGATTCAGGATCGACCTGACACACGTCGCGGTGACCGGACTGTGCCCCGAATGCCAGCGCTCGCAAGGCGCGGCCCGTTAGGATAGGAGGGAGGAGCGTGTCCGAAGGCGTCGGAATTGCACTTCTCGTTTCTGGAGTCGGCCTGGGCCTCCGGCACGGTATCGACTGGGACCACATCGCGGCGATTACCGACGTAACCGGCGCGCAGCCTTCGCGCGCACGTGCGCTCGTGATGGCGTCGCTGTATGCGCTCGGCCATGCGGCCGTGGTCGTTGCGATCGGTTTCATCGCCATATGGTTCGGAACGACACTACCGGATTGGGTCGACCGCTATCTGGAGACCGTCGTAGGCATCACGCTGATCGCACTCGGGGCCTGGGTCTTCTGGTCGTTGCGACGAAACCACGGTCACCTTGTGCTCAGGAGCCGGTGGGTCCTGCTCTTTCAGGGCGTCCGGGCAGCCTGGCGGGCAGGCAGTTCCCGGTTTTCAGGCAAGCCCGCTGAACCGCTCGCCGAGGCGCGAGGGAGTTACTACGGTCCGGTGGCGTCTACGGGGATCGGGATGATCCACGCGATCGGCGCAGAGACCGGCACGCAGGCGTTATTGCTCGCCGCCGCCGCCGGCGCCACGTCGGTGATCGCTGGGAGCTTCCTGCTCGCGGCTTTTGCAGTCGGCCTGGTCCTGTCCAACACGCTTATCGCGATTGCGTCGCTTGCAGGCCTGATAGGAGCCCGCGGAAGCCGCCTGGTCCAGCTGGCGCTTGGAACCGTAATCGGTACGTTCAGCCTCGTGGTTGGGTTCCTCTTCCTGCTGCAGAAGGGCAGCATCCTGCCCGGGTTCTTCTCCTGACCGGTGAGGACGTTGAAATCCAATTGCATTTTTATCGACTACTTATGGGCAGGTGATGGGTTCCCGCGGTAAGGTTTCCATAGAAGGCGCTTCCCGCCGTTCCGTTTCGATTTCCGTTCAGATTCGCGATGTACAATCGCCGGGCCTGTCTCGCTACGAGGACGGGCGATTAGCTCAGCTGGTCAGAGCGTCTGTCTTACACACAGAAGGTCAGAGGTT
>JACQUF010000489.1 GCA_016210435.1 Chloroflexota bacterium | reverse complement strand
GTCCGGGAATTCCCCGCGAAACCGGTAGCCAGAGTGGGCTACGACGCCGGATGGTGCGCGGTCGGTAGCCTCATGAGGAGTGAGTGACTGCCGGCAAGAGCGTCGATCGGGGCGCACGACTCAGCTACGACGACTATCGACTTCGAATCGGTCACCGTCATTGACGAAATGGAAACAAACCGTCCTGCTCCGCGGTCCGCTTGAGTCGACGATGATCGGAATTGGCTACCAGCTCCGGCCCAGCCGCCCGCCCCGGACCCATAAAGATCCCCCGATCTGGTCATGCCAGGGCGTTCGAGCCGCGTTGAAATAGGGCAGTACCACCAAGCGAAATTGGTGCTGATGGCCCATCCAGGTCGGCGATGGGCAGCCGATGATCGGTGCCAACCGAATGGGCCCGCGAATACGGGGCCAATCTGGGCACCCGTGACCGCGTTGGCAGGGGAGAAGGTAGCTTCCGATGTTTCGAAACAAGGTAAGAGTGATCGCCGCAACAGCAGGCGCCGCGCTCGTGGTGGCAGGCGCGGTCTGGATGACCGTGGTCTACCCGGGACTCGAACGGATTCCTTCGGACTTCCGGCGAAACGTGGAGCTCGAAGGGACCGCGACCGTGGTGGACCAGCAGTTCCTCGCCAGGGTTTCGACCAGCGAAGCGATATCGAAGCTGCGCTCGAATCCGGAAATCATGGCAGCTCTGGCTAAGCTCGACCTGAAAGCGATCCGGAGCAACCCGGCTGCCCTGGCAAACGTTCAGGACCCAGTCGCGAAGAAAGTGCTGGCCGATCCGACCGTCCAGGCCATCCTTGCAGACACACAGGTCCTGTCGCTCGTGCTGGACCCGCGCACGCAGGCCATGCTCGTGAGCCCGGCCGATCTTCCGGTCGTGCAAGTCCCGGTGCTTGTCCGGCGGGAGCAGATAGCGACCGCGGCAGACTCAGAGCGAGTGTTCATCAACGAGAAGCTGGCTTACCTTGATCCCCAATCGCTCAAGCCGATTCCGGGCCTGGCCTCAACCGAGGCCAACCTGGTGGTGGACCGATCTTCTCGTGAGTACCTGCCTGGTACCGATGGCGGGCGGACGGGGCTCTTCGGCCTTCCCTTCCACGTTGACCCCGACCGGACCTACTCTGCCTGGGTAACCGGGGCTGGCCGGCCACTCGACGCGGTTTTCGCCGGTGAGGAGGCCGTCGAAGGCCTGACGACCTACCGGCACGAGGTCAGTGCTGAAGGGCTGTCGCTCGGTCGAACCGACCCCATCACCGGGCTCCCGCTGGCTATCGACGCCGATATCACCGTGTCGTCTGAGCCTGCAACGGGAGTAGCAGTATCAGCGGTCGACGTGGAGTCCGTTCACGCTGTTGACCCTGCTGGACGGCGGTACCAGAGGTTCGGTGTCGACTTGCGGTACACGGATGCAACGGTCTCGGCTCTGGTCGCAGAAGCCCGGTCGGACCGTAGCACTGTCGTAAACCTCGGCAAGACCGTGCCGTGGGGGGCCATCGGGATCGGCGCGGCGATTGTTCTGGTAGCAGTCGTTCCTGTAGGACGACGCAAGGTGACCGAGACCGGGCCCGTGCCGGCCATTTCCGAGACCGGCGCCAAGGCATAGAGCAAGCGCATTGGTCGGAGGCCGCCGCGTTCCTGATGATCCGGGGCGCGGCGGCCGTTATTGCCTGACGCGCGAATAGAAGTTGGTCAACCCTTCGTCTGAAGAGACGGCCACGTCAAGCATTGGCCAGCGGGTTGGTCCACCGTATTCCAGAGAACCTTGAAAAGTCGGAATCGGCCGAGCACAGCTCGGCACCGTGCTCAATGGCGAGCGCGGCCAGATGGGCGTCCGTGGTGAGATTTCCCGCCGTACCCAAAGGAGTCAGAAGCTCGCGCATCACCGCGGCGTGCCGCTCCGTCGGATGAAGGACCGTCGTATTCGGCCGCGTAAACCAACTGTCGACCAGGTCGAATGCTTCGTTCAACTGGAACGGGCTTTCGAAGACCCTCGGGTTGGTGCTCAGGCGGAGAAATGCGACCAGAACGTCCCAGCTGAACGCGAACGTCTCGTGTCCGGAAAATTGCGATTCGAGCCAGCGGCGGGCGACGGTGTGCCTCGGTGAAGCTGAGTCCACCGCGTACAGGAGCAGATTGACGTCAGTGAGCTTCACTTGCGGAGCTCGAGCCTGCGGATCGTTTCCTCGTCTTCGAGAGTTGCAGCGAGCCGCAAGGCCCTATCCAGATCGACCCCCGCACGGAGTTTGAGCTTGCGTGTCTTAAGACGGTATGGCCGGGTCCCTGTTGCTCTTTCGCCGAGCCCAGCCCGCAGCGCGGCGTTAAGCGCTTCTTTGAACGTAATACCCCGTTCTCGGGCCATGTTTCGCAGCTTGGCCGCCAGGTCAGGGTCAATTGAGACAGTCGTTCTCATACAGGCATCATAGCATCACGATTTCAGGCATCGATATGCCTCAAACCGCTTTCCGGGACAAGTGTCAAGACGTCGCGGGCGACGTACGAGCGGCGAAAGGAACGGCCGCCGCATCTTGGAAATTCTGTACGCGGGGCCCTTACCCGGGCTTCTTCGCCACGACCTCAATCCAGGCGACCAGCGAGAATGCACCGGGAGTCTTCTCCCAGGCCTCAATCTCGGTGGCCATCTGCTTCAGTTCCGATAGTGATGCCAGGCCAAGCTCACCAGCGGTTTTGACATAAGACTTCGCAAGTAGGCGCTCCGAGTAATGCGCGAGGTGAGCGGGCAGGGTCCAGAAAGTTCCGGTCACATCAACGGGCAATAGGCCGGCTTCTTTGACCAGATCCAACTGCTCCAGTCCCATCTCGGGGTGACCCCCCATCGCCTCCCAAACTGCCATGCCAATCTCCCAGATTCTGGTCTTGACTCGCGGTTCGGGCACGAAGATGTGGCGCGAGGGCACACCGCCCTTTAGCCCAATAACGCCGCCAGGCTTCAGCACGCGCTTCATCTCCCGCAGCGCACCGGCAGCATCCGGCACATGTTCCAGCAGAGCCGAAGAAAACACCGCGTCGAAATGCGCGTCCTCGAACTGAAGCGCGGTCGCATTGCCGACGTCAAAGGTTGCATTGCTGCAGCCCAGTTCTTTGGAATGCGCGTTTGCTTTTTCCACTTCGCTCGCGGCGATGTCGATTCCGACGACGCTTCCTGGACTGGTTATCGCAGCGAGGCCCACGGTTATCGTGCCGGGACCGCATCCCACGTCGAGCAGGTCCATGCCCGATGACAGATACGGTTGGAAGAAAGCAGCGAAATTGTCCGCGGTCCTCGAGGCCATCCACTGAGAGGCCTTGGCGTAACCGTGGATATATCCCGTCTTCGATTGACCAGAAGTTGCCACATTGACCTCCCACCGTCAGCATGTTCTTTCGCTTCACGAATCGATCGCGTGTTGGAGAGCTCTCAGTTTTGGTGAGATCGAACGAACGCAAATAGCGAAACGGCGAGCTGAGCGTGCCCAGATGATGAGAGCGCCAGATGGGGGCGCGGCCTCCGAGAGATAGCCTCTCAGCTGGTACACAACCGCGAGCAGCTGAATCATCGAAAAGTACACCGGGGGAGAGCGCGAGCCACGCCATCACGCACCGGGCAGGAGTCTGCGTGCCAGGGATTTGGCCTCTTCGTGGAAGGAAAAGTAGAAGTCCATCGGTTCTGCCCAACGTCGCACCAGGTCATCGAATGGGATCCCGAGCAGCTGCTCGGCGAGCTCCCGGGTCCGAGGGTTACTTCCCCAGCGAACAGGGTTAAGGCACATCGATACGCCAGTCAGCGAGATCGTGAGGGCGAAACCAAAACGGGCAAGGTCGACGTCACCCGCCCACCCGGCCTCATCGAGTCCTTCGACGTATGCGGCAAACACGCCGGGTTCGAGCGTCCGGGCGCGCTCCGAATCTATCTCCAACCACCTCAGACCGCTTACGAGCAAATTGGCCGGATCCATACCAAGGAGGCCATACCCGACCGTTGCCCAGTCGAATGCCACCGTTTCGATCCGCCCATCACTGTTTGGGACACGAGACATATTCTTCGCGTGAGCGTCCGTATGGCAAAGGTGGCTTGGTATCCCAGGAAGGGCGGCATAGATCGGTGCGGACTCCTGCCAGACCGACTTCACCCTCTCGAGCCCTTTCGGCGACATCGAGCGCGTTGTCGGCGAATCCGGGGGTAGCCCGTCGAGAATGGATGTATCGGGACGGCCGAATCTTGCCTGAAACGCGTCTTTCAATAACCAGGTCTGCCCGTCAGCAAGGCCGGTCCAATTGCCGTTGAACTGCCCCAGGTGCCTTGCCGTGTCGTAGTAGTCGCCACTCGGCCACGGGGGCGGCGGCGCGTGTGAAAGATCTTCCAGCCAGAGCCAATCCGAGCCATCGGAGTGCGAATCTATTAGGTAGCAGGCTACCGATCTGAATCCGCCGACAGCGTTTGCGAACATGCCAGATCGGTAGGCTGCAACCTCTCTTGCCGGATCGACAAATCCCTGACCGACTCCTTCGGGCCGCGCGCTCGGGTGAACCACCTTCAGTACAGCGGACCAGGGGTGGGTCGCCGCTGCTGAGTCGCGTGCCTCGCCTGAGACGCGGAAGATCCCGGCTGTCCCGATCCCGCCACTGCGGCCGATCCTCTGTACGCTAAGGGGGCCGAGAGGTAGGGCCTGTTCGTCGTCGAGAATTGCCCGAACGACCGGAGTGAGCGTCTCAACTTCCGTCGACGCAATTCGAGATTGCAGAACGGCATCCTCACCCATCAACGAGTCGCCCCCTTTAGGCGCCGGATATGCGCCGATGAAAAGTGCATCACGCGAGTTCCATCAAGATCGCCGCCAGCTGTTTCGGCATCGTCACCATCGGGAAATGCCCGGTAGGCATCTCCCGGTAGCGCCAGGACTTGTCGGCCCGGATGCGTTCGGCTGTTGCCACCATTGCCGGCCGCTGATTCACCGGGCACGAGATGCAAGTTCTAGGAATGCCAGATATCAATTTCAGGTCCGGCTGAAATGGGTCTTCGCTCACCCTCCAAGGGTGAGGCGTGAGCT
>JACQUF010000483.1 GCA_016210435.1 Chloroflexota bacterium | reverse complement strand
CGGCATCTCGCCGAGGACGAGCTCGACAGACTCCTCGTCGCGGAACACGCCGGGGTCGTTGACGTTGAGAATGCTGGCGGGCAGCGTCGGGTAGTCCTCCAGGGTACGCATCATCCAGCCCACGATCGTGTTCTCCATCGCCGCGGAGGCCGCCCAAGCCGTCAGTAGGACGTGGACGTCCACCGGCAGTTGCGTGCGCATGCGGGAACCGTCAGACTCAAGCCGCCCTGCCGGTATGCGGTGGGAGAGGTTGGGAAGCACGCGGTAGAGGAAGATCGAAGCACCGGACGCCACCTCGCCCGCACGAAAGTCGTCCGGGCCGTAGACCGCGAACTGCAGTTGCAGCCCGCCAAAGTCCGTCGCCGGCGCCTCGACGTCGAGGACGTGACGGATTGCGTTCAGGGTCGCCGCGATGGCCCGCGTATTGGCCATCAGGAATCCGCGTCGTCGCGGCGCTGATTGGAAATTCGCCCGCTTTCCACCGTCCCAGCCACGTTTCACTTCCTTCGCCGGGTTAGGCCAAACGATGACGGGACTCTAGCGAGTCCAACTCACGCCGGGCTCAACCACTGCTCAACCCGGGCTCAAACCTCCGCGGCTGACCGGGTCCAGGACGGGGAGATGCCGGGACGCACAGCCGCGCGCCCATGGGTGGAGCGCGAGGGACGTGCCTTTGACGTACCTTTGCGGATGGAGATCTGAGGGTTACGGCGTGACCGGCGACTCTGCAGGCAGCTCCGTACCGTTGACGATCGCTTCGTAGAGGCGGTGAGTCAGCGTCGATGGCGACATACCTAACTCGCGGCGCAGAAGGCGAGCGCAGCGTTCGTACTGCCGTAGCGCGAGGGCGGGCTGGCCCATGACGCAGTGGGCACGCATGAGCTCCCGGTGTGCGCGCTCCCGCAGCTCGTCAACTCCAAGGATCTGTTGCGCGAGATCCAGCGTTCCGAGCGCGTCGCTCTTGCGGCTGCAGTAATCACAGAGGAAGGTGAGGGCGATCAGGCGCCGCGTCGCGAAGTGATCGCGCTGAGACTGCACCCAGTCCGCGTACGGCATGTCCGCCATGTAATCGCCCCTGTAGTAGTCGAGCGCCGCCCGGAACGCCTCTGCGGCTGCGGGCATGTCTCGCGCCCGCAGAGCGCGGCGGGCCCGGCCGAAATGGTGCTCGAACAGGTCGCAGTCCGTCACGAGCGCTTCCGAGGGCACGAGGTAGCAGTCCGACTCATACCGAATCGTGCCTAGCGCCGGACCCTCGTCGATCAGGCGTCGAAGGGCGCTGACCGTAACGTGCAAGCGGTGGTTTGCGAGCGCAGGCTCGACTTCAGGCCACAGCAACTCCACTAGCTCCTCCCGCGGCACGACTTTGCCGGTCCGCGCGACGAGGTAGCGAAACAGGTGCTGCACCGCCCGCCTGTTGCCAAGCGACACCAGCGTGTCTGCCCGATAGATCGCGAAGCTGCCGAGACAGGTCGCGTACAGAGACTGTACATTCGGCGAGGCGGGCAGATCGGGCTTGACGGCAGGCGCCAGAGCGTGGTCTCGCGCGGGAACCAGGGCATCGTAAAGGGAGGAGATCTGGCTGCTCAGGCGGGCAATCTCCGTCAGCACACGGTCCTTATGGTTCCTTGGGGCAACCGGAAGCTCTGGCTTATCCTCGTGATGGTGATGATGGACTTCGATCGTCAAGCGTCTGCCTCGAAGTGACTAGGCATGAGCGTCGGCTAGAGGGAGGAGGCGGGTCCATACGCGAGTGGACTGACATATTCCGCGGCCGAGTTCATTGGAAGGGTGTACGCACGATCGCGCGCCGTCGCTGCCAGGTTGGATGACGTCGGTCGCTCGATTGGAGAAATACCGGATCGGTCCATACGTCTGTTGTCTTCTCCACTCCGGTCAGGGGCGCAATCCATCGCAGTGCTCCGCACTCCTCATTCCAAGTTCCCCTGGCTGCCGTTGAACGTGGTTTCCGACGAAGACGTGGCGGCTCCAGCCAGGCGCCCCCACCCTGGAACTGCACTGCGCTGATGGAGTTGTCAGCCCACGTAGCAGCTCACGCAGTCGGTGACGTAGACTACCGCGTGATCCCTAGAGCCTTCGACACGCCACCGCGGCCAGAAGTCGCGCATGAAATGAGGGACCACCATCCTGCCGCCATTGAAGATCCCGCCGCGTGTCATTGGAGCGCGCGGCGATGTTTGCCCACGGCGCGGCCATCCAGTGCTTTCACCTGAGGGGCTTCGACGATCGTCCGGCCGACGGATCGGCGATAAGTACCACCCTTGGCGTTCGTCTGCAATGGACAAAGAGCCAGCATTCTTGACTGGATGGCCAAGTCCGCACGCTGGAAACGGTCAGATCCGTGCGCACTTCGTAGGCGCGCACGGATTCAAGGTGTGAAGAAGGCGCACAAGGCGCTTGCGGGAGCGCGGGCTGAAGGATCGGTGCCATGGGGGATGCGCGCAAACCAGGCTATCCGTATCCTGGTGATCGACGACCATCCGTTGATGCTGTCGGGCGCGGTCGCCCTTGTCCGGAGACAACCGGACATAAAGATTTGTGGCGAGGCTGCGTCCGCCGAGGAGGCGCTCGAGCAGGCAATGAGCACCCGCCCGGATGTGATAGTCCTCGATCTTCGCCTTAGGGGCGGGGTACAAAACGGGATGGAGCTGCTTCCACCGTCGTGCGTCCTCGTCTACTCTGCATACCTAGCCGACAGCGGCATCCGGGACCTCTCCAAGGCTGGAGTCGCTGGCTACATCTCCAAGACCGCCCACCCCGACCAGCTTGCGCAGGCGATTCGCACGGTCGCAGCCGGGACCGGTTCAGCGTCATCGACGGGTCTGCTGGAGTCGCGCATGGCGCCACGCCCGGCGCTCCGCTCACGGAGCGGGAAATCGAGACGATCTGGCTCCTTTGCGAGTGCCTCGAGAACGATGACATCGCGGAGCGGCTGGCGCGGTCACCGAGTTCGGTACGGCTGTGCGTGACCTCGGCGTTCGCAAAGCTCGGTGCGCGGAACCGGACCGAGGCGGTAGTCAGGGCGCACAGATTGCGGGTGATAGCCATTGACTAGCACCGACAACGCGCCCGTTGACCGTGCATCCGGAGGCGTCGTGGAGCGATCTGGGCCGACAGGGACAGAGATCGCCGTCATTCACAGGGCGCGACATAAGGACTGGACTTTGCCGAAAGGTCACCCAAAGGGTAGCGAAACTTGGGGGGAAACCGCGGTTCGCGAGGTACACGAGGAGACAGGTTGCAAGGCTGAATTGGAGTCGCTGGCTGGTTCGGTCAGCTACATAGTCCACGGCGTGCCCAAGATTGTGGTCTTCTTCCGAATGCGGCTGGTCGAGGAGGGAGATTTCCGACCGTCAGAGGAAGTGGACAAGTTGGAGTGGATGACGCCGAGACGCGCCGTGACGACCCTCACACATGAGGGCGAACGGGGCCTGCTCATGCGGCTGTTCGAGTTGCGCGCTACGAGTCCCCGCCTTCCCTGGATACGACGGATTCTCGGATCGGGCGCGATGGAGTACGAAAGGCTTTCAGCCACGTTAGCGGCCTACAAAGATGAGTTCGAGGTTCGCGACGCCCGAAGCGCCGTAACGGCCGGTTGGGATTGGGCGGGGCATGGGAGGGTACTCCTCCGAAATGCCAGCCAGGCCTTAGCCGAGTACCGTCTGGACGAGGCGTGGCGGTATCTCAACGCCGCGAAGCGATTGGAAGTTTTTGGCATGTCTGCGGAAGAGCTAGCCATCGAACATGTCAGGGTTCGCAGTGAGACGGGTAAGAAGCTCAGGTCATGGCGGCTAGAGGCGGCCGAGCTTGTCTTAAATCCAAGTTCGGACTCCCGGAGCTCGGCAGGTCAGAATGCGCCGCCGACCGCCTCCAGTATCTACGCGGCGAGAGAAATCCTGGACGAACACTACGCCAACGTGTATTTCAAGTTACGGCTCCTCGGACAACGGTTGGCCGTGTTGCCCGCATTCATGCTCTTGGCGTTGCTGGCACTGTTTCTTAGCGTCTACTACGGCGCAACCGGATCGGAACCCGGTACCGTGCTCGGAGATTGGAAGCGGCTCGTATCGGTCATGGCGCTTGGTTCCGCGGGAGCCGTACTCAGCGCGATCATCACCGCCGTGCGCGGCGCGGGTCGCATCCCAGAGCTATTCAGCCAGAAATGGTTTGAACTCATACGCCCACTGGTCGGCGCCGCATCCGCAGTCGTGGTTCTGGTTGTACTGGAGGCCGGCGTAACCAGCTTCCTTTCGGTTCAAGGAGCGGTGGGCTATCCGCTCGCGGTACTCGCGGGGTTCTCGGAACGCTTGGTCACGAAGGCGATGGAGTCGATGGAGACCGCCGCCGAGAAGTGACTCGGGCGGCCTGCGTCCGTTGGCCTCGCCCTTGATGGCCACGGTGTTGACCGGGCATTGGTCAACGGCGGGCCGCTCCTGGTTCGAGACTTCTGCCCTGCACCGGCTAGTGAAGCAGCCGGTGTAGCGTCCGCGTTCGTCATGTGGTCGTTCGCTGCCTCGTGAACCCGGGTCGCTTTGACCACGAGCCGCCAATCGAAGGGTCCCGCCAAAAAGCATGGCAGGCGCGCTGAATTCGGCGCAAATCAAGCAATCGGGTGCCCCAAAGGGAGTCCCTTTGGAGCAGCGGAGGCCGAGGCGATCAGCCAGGCACCCCGCCTTCCAAAAACAAGCTTGACGGCTAGGCCCAAGTCTGCCGGTCCTGGGAGGTCCCCCGCGCTCCGCGGTGAACGCACAGCGCGAGAGGAGGCAGGAGCCGCCGAGCCTAAAGGCCGCTTGGAGACGGAGTCCGCTTCGGGGCCTTCCGGGCGGCTGGCCCTAGGACGTGAACCGCGTTCTCGCCCTTTGCGTCAGCCGTGCGAGCGGCTGATTGGACGAGTCTGAGGGCGGGCAGTGGCATGAACGATCGAATGCCGCACTCCCATTGACACCAGTCCGACCCCGGCTCATCCTACTGGGCAATCGAGGGATGGCAATCGTGCTCGCATGCAGGTCGCTCCCAGCCCCTTCTAGCGCGCCGACGGTGCGCATCAGATCTCGTGCTTACGTCACCACGACGATGATCTACACCCACGTCCTCAACCGCGGCTCGGCCGGAGTCCAGAGCGCGGCGGACCGCTTGCTAAGAGGATGACGGTGCGCCGCTCTCGCCTCCCGGAGACCCCCCTGCCGTCGGTTCCCTATGCGCGTGACGTCGACGCCTCGCGGCCCTCGTCGCTCGTTAGGCAGACCCGCCTAATGGCGAGGCCAGCCGCGCGGGCGGCGATCCTCTTATCGTTGTCCCGTGGCAACTTACGTACCTGTCTGGGACCATCCGACTCCGCATTAGGCAGACCGCCCCGCCTCGTTCGCGGGGTTTATGCAGACCTGTCCAATACACGTTCGGCGGCCTCCTAACACTAGCGATTCAACATGCGCATCGGAATAACGGGCAGTTGGCGGGACAAGGATCGGGAGGCCTGGGGTCTCCGTTCAGATCTCAAGAGCTTCAAAGACGCCTGCCATCAGCTCGGGTTGGCCATAGCACAGAGCGGCGCAGCGATCACTGTCGGAAGCGACTCTGACTTCACTGCCGACAAGTATGCGGTCGAGGGTTACCTTTCGAGCTACTCTGACGCACTCTCGGTTAGGATCGTGCGGCCGCAGAAAGGGCCAGCCCCGTTCCCGGATCTTTACAACACGTATCCCAAGGCTTTCGTTTATCTGACCGGCCCTTCATCCACCTGGCGACACACACGTCAGCAATTTGTGTCCGACGTCGATGCACTGGTCACCGTCGGCGGCGCGGACGGGACTTACCAAGCCGCGCTAGAGCTACGCCTCACTAGGAAGCGACTGGTTCCAGTCGGCGCATTCGGGGGTGCGAGTTCTCGTTTACTGGCAGAGCTTCTCTACTCCGGTACGCTCCGGGAAGCCGAGAACTTCGAAAGGCTCTCCAATCCCTGGACACCCCACCTGGCGACGCATGTCGTGACGGTACTCGGCGCCAACCGACCGTCGAAGGTCTTGCTCATTCATGGCCATGCCAAAGACAGGATTGAACTCGAGAAATGGCTCCAACATCAGGAACTGGCCGATCCTGTCGTAATGGGTCAACAGTTCACCGCGGGGCAGACTCTTCCCGAGAAGTTCGAGGCCTTGGCCAATGAAGCGGACGCGGCAATTGCGCTTGCCACGCCGGACGATCTGGCGTCAACAGCGTCCCGCGCGGACGTCACGCGAGCCCGCGCTCGACAGAACGTCTGGGTCGAAGTCGGTTGGTTCTGGGGACGGCTAGGTCGCAGTCGTGTGTTACTTCTTGTGCGCGGGGACGTAGAGATACCGAGCGATCTCGATGGCATTGAGTATCACAGCTATCAGCAATCTGTGTTGGAGTTGGAGCCTAGGATTCAGAGCTTCCTGCTCCAAATCGGAAAGAGGAACCAGTAAATGCACCGCGACCGCCGAACAACGGCATGCAGCCGACGCCGCAAAGCGGCGCGGCTGATGCCGAGCGTTAGACGCCTGGAGACATGCTGGAGATGAACGATCAGTTCCAGTTCGACGTGTTCTTGAGCCATAGCTCCAAGGACAAGGCTGTCGTGCGAGCGGTCGCCGATCGGTTGCGGTCCGATGGACTGAAGGTCTGGTTCGATGGGTGGGTGCTCAGGCCCGGAGACAGCATCCCGGCGAAGATCGAAGACGGTCTGGACCACTCGCGCGTCCTGGTGCCCTGCATGTCGGCGAATCCGTTCGGCTCGAACTGGACGCAGTTGGAGGCGGGAACGTTCCGGTTTCGCGATCCGCTGAACAAGGAGCGCCGATTCATTCCCGTGCGGCTCGATGACGCGTCCGTCAAAGGTTCCCTGGCGCAATTCCTTCACATCAACTGGCTCCTGGCGGACCGCGAGCAGGAGTATGCGAAGCTCCTCGAAGCGTGCCGGCCACCGGCGAAGCCAGAGGTGGCGGAGGAAACCAAAGCCGCGGGCGAGCAGCTTGCTTGAAAGGGTCATCCAGCTCGACTACAAGGACGCAGGCATCAATGCCTACGCGTTCAGCCCGGATGGAAGGCGCGCCCTCACCGGCGCCAATGACAAGACCGTGCGGCTGTGGGATGCGGAGGCAGGGCATTGCCTGCGCGTCCTCAAAGGCCATACTGAAAGTGTCTGGCGTGGCGTGCAGCACTGATCCGAACCGCGCACTCTGCGGGAACACCACGGGCTTCGCCTTCGACTCTACTTATCCATCCGTCGCGGGTGGGACGTTCACGACCCAGTACGGCTGGGAGTATGTAATGGGAGTTAAGACGTCCCAGACGGATTGGAACGGGCAGGCAACAACGTTCCCGTACGACGCGATCGGACGGCCGCTGTGCGAACCTCGAACTGCACGTTGACCAGTTGTCCCCCGGACACCTATTCTCAAGCCGGACAACGGGTTGGCCGTGGCCGCGAGGCCATGACCGGCCGAATCAGTCCCGACGCAAAGCTGATCTCAGCTTTGACGAAGCCGTTCAGCATGCCGTGTCTGCCAGACACGGTCTCCACCTTCTAAGCAGAAGG
>JACQUF010000487.1 GCA_016210435.1 Chloroflexota bacterium | reverse complement strand
TTGCCGCCTCGAGCTGCTCCTGCTTCCGGATGCAGGCGAGCTTGTCGGGCGTCATTTCAGGTTCCTCGGCGCCCTTGCTGCCGTCGGTGCACAGCACATACACGACTTCCCATCCCATCCTGCACCACTGCGCCACCGTACCTGAGCAGCTGTATTCGGCGTCGTCGGGATGGGCCATTACGACCATCGCGCGGCTGTATGGCCGGTCGTTGTTTTCCTGGGTCATGGACGCTCCAATTCGGATTCACTCGCGGCGTGGGAAAACGGCCGTTGGACACGTTTGAGCCAAAGCTGGATTTTAGCACCCGCTTGTCGCGCGCCGGCCGGAGATCAGGCCGGACATCAGCTAGACCGTGATACCACAGTCCCCTTGCGCGCCGCGGGCGGCTTGAACATGTCCTCGACCGAAACTCCCGCCGCGTTACGAAGGACGCGGATGTTGCCGTCATGCATCTCATGCACCTCATCGGCCAGGTCAAGCAGGGTCTGGTCATGTGTCGTTGCCACGATCGACATCGCGTCCCGGTGGACCATCTGCTGGAAGAGCGAAAAGATCGCATGCGCGTTGGTCGAATCGAGCTCTCCCGTCGGCTCATCCGCCAGTATGACCGCGGGTTTCAGTGCGACGGCGCGGGCGATTGCAATCCGCTGCTGCTCGCCTCCCGAAAGTTCATACGGGCGGTGTTTGGCCCGCCGGAGCAGGCCTACCATCTCGAGCACCTCGTGCGCACGATGCGCCCGGGCCTTCGGATCCATGCCGGCGATGCGGAGCGGGAGTTCAACGTTTTCGTAGGCCGAAAGGAGTGGCAGTAACCCGAAGGACTGGAACACGAATCCCAACTTGTGCCTGCGGAGGTCCACCATCTCGGATTCGCCAAAGCCCGCGAGGTCGCGTCCCTGGAAGAGAACTTTGCCTGATGTGGGCTTGTCGAGGCCGGCCAGCAGGTTGAGGAGCGTCGTCTTGCCCGAGCCGGAGCGCCCGACCAGCGCGACGAAGCGGCCTGGCAGCACATCCAGGTCGATGTTCCAGACGGCCCGGACTTCTTCTCCCGCCAGGTAGTAGACGCGAGAGACCTGCTGGGCCGAAATCAGGTAGGTCTTTTCAATCAAATCTCAATCCTCGGCTTTGCGCAAAACGACGCTTCCGTCAATGGCCTCGACAACGACGCGGTCACCTAGCCCCGCGGCCTCGATGAACTGTCTGGGCACCTGCACACGGCCGCTGGCGTCCATCAGTTGATATTCGCGGGTCCTGTCGGCCGTGCCGCCGATCTTGCGTTCGTATGTGACTACACGCCGGATCTCGGTGCTCGTCTTTCCATCCCGGATCGCGATCGCACGCTCCACGCTGGTCGCGATCGCCGGGTCATGGGTCACGACGATGATGGTTGTGCCGAGGTCCCGGTTCACCTGGTTCAGCAGCGAGAGGACCTCTGCCCCGGTCTCGTCGTCCAGCTCCCCCGTGGGCTCGTCCGCCAGCAACAACGGGGGCTGATTCGCGAGCGCGACGGCAATCGCGACGCGCTGCTGTTCGCCGCCGGACAGGGTTTCAGGCCTGTGTTTGATGCGATGCTCCAGCCCGACGAGTCCAATCAGTTCCTGCGACCGCCGCGCGCGTTCGTCCGCGGGAACGCCTGCGAGGATCATCGGGAGCTCGACGTTCTCAATCGCGGTCAGGTACGGGAACAGGTTTCGCGACGTCTGCTGCCACAGGAAGCCGACTTCACGCCGCCTGTACTCGACGACCTCGGCACGCGTCATGCTGAGCAGATCGTAGTCGCCCACCCTGACGGTTCCGGCCGAAGGCGAGTCGTATCCCGCAAGGATGTTCAGGAGCGTGCTCTTTCCGCTCCCCGAGGCGCCGACGACGGCGATGATCTCACCCCGTTCGACGAGCAGATCGAGCCCCCGGAGGGCGACCACTTCAAGGTCGGCGACCTTGTAGATCTTGAACACGTCATTGCAGAGGATGTACGGCACGAACTTACCTTTCGCCCAGACGCAGGACCCGGTGAACAGACATCCGATAGACCGAGGCGAGGATTGCACCGACTACGATAGCGAACACCGCGGCGACGATCCCGAACGTGATACCTACCGCGCCCCAGTCGATCTGCACGACCATGGGCGGGACGACTCTCAGACCTGCGCCCGACGTGCCCAGATAGGGCATGATCGTTGCGCCCAGCCTTGCGCCCATGAACGCGCCGATTGCGAGGGCGGCGCCGATCACGAGCAGTTGCTCGAGGAGTACGAGCGCAAGCATCTGCTTCATCGACAGCCCGACCGCGCGCAGCAATGCCAGCTCCGTCTGCCTTGTCCTGAACGTTACCTGCGCATGGACGATGAACCCGACCGCGCTGACGATCAGCACGGTGAAGAACGCGATTCCAAGCAACGCCCGCCATCCCGCGGACACGAGGGGGTCGATGGCAATTGCGTCAAGCCGCGCCTGGCGTTCGATGATCTCGCCGAACGAAAACGGGAACGCAACCATGTAGCCGCGGAGCCGTTCCGTGTCGGTCCGCGTCTCATCGATGTTCAGCCACAGTTCATTGGCTCCAAGTTCCTCGCCCACACGGCCGACGCTGGCCGCTCTGCTCAGTGCACGCCCGTCAACGACTACAAAAGGTCCGAGGTTCGGGTCGACCGTGGGAAAGTAGGAAACGACCCCGGCCACGCGGATCGACACATCTTCCTGCAGGATCGAAAGGTCGACGACGTCGCCGATCTCGTATTTCGCGTATTCGATGAAAGATGGGCTCACGAACGCGGGGACTGGCGGCGGTTCCCCTCCCGGCGAAATCCCCCGAAGCCGGCCGACCGTGCCCGAAGACCAGGCAAACCGGACGGTCCCGGGCTGCTGCCGCCCTGCACGGTCCTTTGCAACCTCGTAGGTATCCGAGACCGCGTCTTCGGCTTCGACGAGCACGCCCCAGCGAGCCGGTTCGCTGAAGTCGTCGATGGCGACCGCGCGGCCGTCGTGCAGGACTACGGAGACGTCGTCGATTTCGAAAGCGCCCGCCCGTATCGTGCGCCCACGCCGGGGGTCCGCCACGGTGACGCCGATCGCCTCGAGCCTCAATGGCGGTTGCGGGACTACCGACTGGATCTGAGGAGACTGCCGTCTGAGGTCGGCGCCAAGCCGGCACCACGGAATCGGCGCGCTCTCCTCGCCGCCCTCGCACGGGAACACTGTTCCCGCGTTCGATGCCGGCGAGAGCGACCCCAGCACATACGTGTAGAAGCGTCCGTCCCTGTCCGATACGCGCGTAACCACGTTCACGTCGGAGCGGCGGGCGGCCGGGCGGAGCCGCACGGATATCCATTCGGCGTCCTCGGGCAACTCGATGCCTGCCGCATTGAACGAATCGATCGCCGATGCCACCGACTCCCACGAGTCGCCTGTGAGGTCGGGCCTCGACCAGGCGACATCCGTAAAGGTGCGCGGATCGATTCCGACCAACTGCACGCCGCCCGCGCTTTCCTGAGAGAGTACGGATCCTGTGACCCGGATGACGGGTGACGCAAGCTCAACGCCGGGCGCGGCGGCGATCGTCGTGTACGGGTTGACGGAAAAGCCTCGACGGGCTGGCCCGACGCCTGTCACCCGCAACTCTGAACCGGTCTCGTAATGGACGCGGTCGCTGGAGCTGCGCTGCAGTGTCGTGCCAAAGCTGGCGGCGAAGACCCCCAGGCCGGCGGTGAGGATCAGCAGCAGCGACAACCTCGCGTGGTGCGCAGGGTTCCTTGCCATCTGCCAGAGCCCCAGTACGAGGGCGGGTGAAGTCACGCGGGAAAGCCACCGGCTCGAAAGAAGACGCCCAAGCCCGTCCATCGCGAGCGGGAATAATCGCAGCAATACGATGCCCGCGGCGACCAGGCTCATCGCCGGCACCGCGAGTATCAATTGGTCGACAACGACTTCGCCGAGCAGGCGCACTGCAACGAATGAGCCCTGCTTCGAGAGCTGCCAGAAGAAGAACAGCACGATGCCGAGCAGGGCAAGGTCAAGGTAGTAGCGCTGGAACGCCGGGAGCCTCGGTGGCCGCGCCGCACCCTGCCGGAACTGCAGCAACCCGATGCGGGCGGCGCGGAGCGAGGGGATGAGCAATGCCGCAAGGCTGAGCAACGCGCCGATGCCGGCCATGCGATAGACCGACCATGTGAGGCGAACGGGAAGCAGGTGCCCGTCATTCAGGTCTGAGAAGAGCGGCACGGCACCGATCAGTGACACGCCCGCGGCTGCGAGTAGGGGGCCGATGGCAAATGCCGCCGCGGCCAGGGCGAAGGCCTCGATCGAATGCACGACGATGATCTGGGTCGAAGTCGCGCCTCGGCTGCGCAGGAGTGCGATCTCAGCGCGCTGGGCATCGACGAGCAGGCTCGCAATTGTCAGGACGTAGTACACAACGACCAGCACGATCAGGATCAGCACGACGAACATCGGAAGCCGGTTGAAGAAGAGCCGCGTTCCGAAGCGGTCCAGTACATCCGGCAACTCGGTCAGATGGCGGTACCCATCGATATTCGCCCGGAGCTCGGCTTCCATCCCGAGGACGGCGCCGCGAATCCCCGGTGCGTCTGCCGCGTGGATCGCGCCTGGATCGGTGTCAACGAGCCAGAAATACTCCCCTCCCATCTTCGGCAGGAAGGGGCCGATGGATGAAACCAGGGTTTCTTCCGGCACCATCAGCGCTCCGAAGACAAAGCTTGGAGATCCGACGCCGAAGCCCTCTTCATAGAGCCGCCAGTAGGGGAGAGACGGGTCGTCTGGCCGGAATATGCCGACTATCTCGGCGACCACGCTCGAATGACGGTCTTCCCAGTACGGGACGGCATAGACGAGCGCGCCCACCTTCAGATCGAACGCTGCCGCGGCAGCCTCGGACACGATGACCTCAACGGCCAGGCTGGCCGGTTGCCGGCCGGCAGCCGGTACTCGCGGCCACGTCCCCTCGACGAGTGCGGCGTGGTCGTCCAGCCCGCGCAGAGAAGCAAAGAACAGGCGCCGGTTGTCGCTCGAAACAGGGGGGATGGCTGGACGGTCCTGGAATTCGTCGCTCTGGGCGCCCGCGTAATAGAACGTGTCGGACTTGAAGCCGAACGAGACCTCGGACGCGAACCCGCCCATTCGGGCATCGATCTGGGACTGGACAGTGGCGTAATGCCGCTGGAAGGTCGTCGGGTCGAGCGGCGATTCCTCGGACTCGATGAGCACATCGAGCGCACGCGGGTTTTCCGCCTCGAGGTCTCGGGTAAGACCGAGATCTCGCAACGAGTCGAAGTAGACGATCGAGCTTGCCATGATCGTCACCGCCAGCAGGACGCCGACGATGACAGCGAGCAGAAGCCGCCAGTGTGACAGGCTGCGCCGGGCAACGAGTTGGAGGGACGAAATGATCATTGCAGGCTGAGGGCTACCTCATTCCTCGCGTCTCGTAAGGATGTGCAGGGGAAGACGGGCATAGGTCCTGAGGAAGCGGAGCAACAGTGCCGAGGCAAGGATTGCGAGCCCGGCGTAGACCAGCGTCACCGGCAGCCACTCCGTAACGATCACAAACGGCGGCAGAACCTCGCGCCCGCTCTCAGTGTGAGAGACGGCGTCAACCGCGAGACGTGTCATCACAAAGCCCGCGGCGGTCCCGAGCGCGAGGCCCGTAATCGCGACTGACGCCTGCTCCAGGGCTATCGACCTGACATGGGAAAGCCGACCCAGACCGAGCGCCCTCAGGAACGCTGATTCGACCTTCGTCCGGCCTTCATAGGAAGCCAGATAGGTCGCAAATCCGAGCAGCGAGACCAGGATCGTGAGCGCGATCGCGATGAACCCGACTCCACGCCATCCGGCAACCGTGAGCGGATCGATCAATGAAGCCGCCTGGAGCCCCTGGCGGTCAGTTACCGCGGTCCCCGGTCCCAGCACGGCCCGGACAGCCGTCAGCGCGCTGTCGCGCTTTTCGTCCTGAGTGTCAACGAACACCTCGAAGGTGCGCCCGACCGGGCTTACCGCGCCCCGCAGTTCCGCATAGGACGTCAGAGTTTCCAGGTCGACGATGGCGAAGCCCTCGCCGCGCGGGTCGAGCGTTGGGAAGAGACGCGTCGAGCCGACGACCCGCATGGGCGTCAGCGTTCCGCTGAGCCCACCGACCAGGCGATCGCCGACCCGCAGCCCGTTGCGGGCGAGGAAGGATTCGCTGGCGATCATGGGAATCGGCGCCCGGTTGACGGAGCGGTAAATGCCCCGGACCCCACCGTCGGTGCCGCGGCCCAGAGTCATCTGTGCCACAGACGCGCCGCGATCGGCGCCAACCGAGCCGGATGTGCGGTCACCCGTTTCGGGCGCGAGCTCAAACCCGATGTCAAATCCCTGTGAGGTGGGCAACGGGGTCCAGAGGCCGCGCTGTTCGAAGTCGATGAGGACCTCAGAGTCGCCAGTTGGATCGACCGCGGAAATATCGTCGATGAAGACGCTGGTCGGCGTTCCGCCATCGCCCGAAACCGGCTCAAATACGAGCACCGAAACGACCGTGAGCGGCGCGACGAAGACTTCCGGCAACTGCGCCGATTGCTTCGCCCACCCAGTTCCGCTGACCTGGCCCAGTGTCAGCGTGTGGAGCCGGCCGACCTCATCCCGAAGCACGACCCACATGAATAGCTTGCCGACCGGAGGATCGGCATGAGCCCACAATTCGATCTGGATGGC
>JACQUF010000482.1 GCA_016210435.1 Chloroflexota bacterium | reverse complement strand
TGGTGGAGCTGAGGGGACGAAAGACAGAACTTTTCGTGACAGCTTTACGCTGAAGGTCCACCGGGTCTCAAAGGTACGACGTCCCGGGCCGACGGCCCGACGCACCACCACCTCCGCGAAATCCGACCCGCCCTTGATCTCGGCGTCGGGGGCCCGCCCCTCGTACAAGGGACCATTCTGAGCGACGAGATACCACCGGATGCGAAGGCCTTGGCAATTCCGAAGGCAAGCGCCCTGGTAGACGACATGGGAATTGCCAATTCGCGCGCGTGGGTCGGGTTGCTCAAGAGAGCGTGCTTGTGCCCGGTCAACGATAATTCCGGTTCGTGAGCCCGTCACCCAGAGTCAACGGCCTCAGGGCATTCGCACGGCCCAAGGTGGTCCCGCCTCACGCGGCGATGCGCCGCGTTGTCTATCTGTCACAAAGGAGACTCCCTTGAGAGCTGCCGTCTGCCGTCGCTACGGCCCACCCGACGTGGTCGAAATCGTCGAGATCCCTAAGCCCACCCCTGCAGACGACGAGGTGCTGGTCAAGGTGTGTGCGACCACCGTCACCTCTGGTGACTGGCGGTTGCGCACGGCGAGCGTGCCTCCCGGCTTTGGCATTGTCGTCCGCCTGGCCTTCGGCATCTTCAAGCCGCGCAAGGCTGTTCTCGGAACGGAGCTCGCTGGCGAAGTGGAGGCTGTCGGCACAGCCGTCAACGGCTTCAAGGTTGGAGACAAGGTCTTCGCCTTCTGCGGTCTGAGTCTTGGGTGCCACGCCGAGTACCGGTCGATCCGCGAGGATGCCGCCATCGCCCTGATGCCGTCCAATCTGACCTTTGAGGAGGCTGCTCCGCTCTCCTTTGGCGGGACCACCGCTCTCTACTTCCTGCGGGACCAGGCCCGGGTCCGGCCGGGTGAAAGGGTGCTGATCAACGGAGCACCTGGCGGCGTCGGATCCGCGGCGGTCCAACTCGCCCGGCACTTCGGGGCCGAGGTGACCGGCGTCTGCAGCGCGGCCAATGCGCAGATGGTCCGGTCTCTGGGCGCCAACGACGTGGTCGACTATGCCCGGGAGGACTTCACCCAGACCGGCAAGACCTTCGACGTCATCCTCGACACCGTGGGCAACTGCTCTTTCGCAACCTGCCGGACCGCGCTCGCCCCCGAGGGGCGGCTCCTATTGGTCGTGGCAAGTTTGGGCCAGACCATCTCTGCCCGGGTCCGACCTTCCAGGTCCGGCCGAAAGGTCCTCGCAGGCGTCGCGCGTGGGCGCGCCGAGGATCTGCGCTTGCTCGCCGAGCTGGCCGAGTCAGGCGCATTCAAACCCGTGATCGACGGCACCTACCCCCTCGACCGCATCGTCGACGCCCATGCCCACGTCGAGACGCACCATAAGAAGGGCAACGTAGTGGTCTCCCTCCGATAAACCCGGCACAGCCGGGTATACGGAAATACCCGCGACGGGCTTTCGCAGGTGGAGCCAACAAGGGCTCAGGGCCCGTCGTCGCGCGGCCGTTCGCACGGTCACGGCGTCGGCCGAATTTGAGTCACCGCGCGTAGGCGCAATTTCGGTCGCCATTGGCGACGTTTCACCAGCGTCCTCACCGGCACGAGGGCCAGGGTGAATTTACCGGGGCGGACGACGGGTGGACGGATTCGTATCTGTCGGCGCCGCTCCTGACACGAAGTGGCGGACTTTTGGTTTGATGCGGCTCCCTGATTGTGAGGCCGACGTTTCGTCAACGTTTCACCGGCCCGGCATCTTGAACGACCGCTGACGAGACGTACGGATGTCATGACCGCTCCGGGCGTGCAGAGTTGGTCTTTTGGTCGGAAGGTCTCTGACGACCCCGCCCTTCCACCGGCGGTTCCGCGCATAGCGCAGACCGGGATCGACCTACACGATCCTACTTCCCGTTTTGGTCACGCCGGCCGCGGCGATTTCCTTCAGGTCCTCCGGCCACAACATTGCGCGTCGCCCATATTGATCCTTGAAGTTCGATCCCAGCGCGTAGCCGAAACCGTAGCTGTTGTACAACGCGATCGCCTTCTGCTCGTCCCGGCCTCGCACCCGGAGGATCGCGTAATAGAGCGATTGCTTTGCGGCATTTCTGCCTGCCTCAGCGTGGGTCATCTCCGGCCACGGTGACTTGCGCTGCGAGAAGGCGCGTTCGCCGAGCTTCTCCATGTACCAGAAACTCAATTCATGCGCGGCTGCTGCCAGGGCCTCCTCAGACCAGCCCAGCTTGATCCTAGAGACGCCGTCCGCATCGCTCGTAACCTCGACGCTGACGACCGGCAGCGACTCGTCGACCATCAGCGTGGATCCGCCACCGTCAGACGGTCTGAACTCGAAGCGGCGTGAAAGCTTCCAAGATGCTGGCACTGCCCACACCTTGACAGGAATCTGGTCCACGTCTCCCCGTGGACTGGAACGTCCGCTGACCACAAATCCCCGCCGCAAACGGCTCACGTGGCGCCCCAGCTGTGTTCGTATCCGATCGGCCGCGATCGAATACGACTTGACCTCCACGACGCCGTGAGCGGTAACCGATTGGCCGTGTACGGAAACAACGTGCATGTCCGCGGCCTTGCGGAGAGCGTCGCGAGTCACCCCGGCAACCCGCACAGTGTCTCCGACGTACAGCCGGGCACCGTCCGGAATCAACCCGGTCGCCATGCAGTCGCCGATGAGATGAACACAGGGGCCGACCGCGAGGAGTTCGGCGAGACGACCCTTGAAGGCGTTGACCACGCCGCCGAAAACGAAACGAATCGCCTTCGCGCACTCCTCGTCGGTTACATGGTCGGCCCGTTTGTCGGCCGGAATCCTCCCGCCGTCGTAGTAGGGACCTTTCACAAGGAAGTCGACCAGAAGCCTGTGTCGAAACTCAAGCGACGTGATCGCCTCATCGACTGCCGAGCGGTAGATTGCCTCCGCATCGCCATTCACGACGAAAACCGCCCCCGCCCTTCTTCCGGCCTCGATCGATTGGCGGAGATCGTTCGCGAGCGGTCCCGGAAGCATCGCGAGGGACGCGGACGAGGACGCCCAGGCCGAGAAGCTTCCAGTCACATTTGCATCCTTGACCGAACTGAAACCGAAGTTACCGGGACGGAAACCTCGCCATGATAAGACTCGTCAGCAGCAACACCCATATCACCGGCGAATCCTGTCCCGCTTCGGCTCCGGGGGCCAGTTGGACAACATCGGCATCCGCTTTCGCACGCCCGCGCAAGCGACACCGGTCAGGTGACTGCGTTCTGGGACCACGGAGACACAGTTGTGGTCCGCGATGTGGCGCGTGACGGCGCGTTGGTGCGCGCTCTGCCCTTCTTCGTTGTCTCAGATTCGCCCAGCCTAACTGCCCTTCATCCCCGACGGCACGCCGTACATGATGGCCGAGCGGATCTCAAGGGCCGACCAATTGCCTTTGTACTCCAGACAGCTGGCATCGTTACGTTTTCGTCGCGATGCGATGAGGCTGATGTTCTCGGACACGGGCTACGCGGTCTACGTGCTGTGGGACATCGCGCCACGGAGATTCAGGAACTGGTATGTGAACGTGGAGTCACCGTACCGACGCACCAGCTTTGGTTTTGACACATTCGATCAGGAGCTGCATATCGTCGTTGATCCGGACCTCACGTGGCGATGGAAGGACGTAGAAAACCTTGATGCGCTAGTCGAGGCCGGAATGTTCAGTACAGCGGAGAAGGAGAGTATTTGGGGCTGGGGACGTCAAGCCGCGAGTTAAATAGAGCGGCGGGCGTCGCCATTCGGCGACCCGAGGCCTCAGTGGACGCCGCCCGGGTACTGGGGGACGCCCCAACTTCCAGACGGCTGGGCTGCCGCATGAAGTTTGAAGCCATCCCACGTGACCATGCCATCAAGGCCGACCCTTTTACGCGAAATCGCTTCGTCCCACGCGCTCGAACACCTGAATGCCGAAACGGCTTTCGGTGGCGCGGTTTTGCTTGCAGCCGGAATATCAACGCCAACCGAAGGCTCCTTTCGGTGGCCCACGAGGGCGGCATCCCTGTTGCAACCGGCCTGGGGCAGGTCATCGACCAGGGGCTCTAGCTCTAGCGGCGTTCTGACGTTGGATTAGAAAAAGTTGGAGGCTATTTCGGATCCTCCGTTGAGCAGATCGAGAATCGCGGCATCCGCCGGCTATGCCGGACGAATCCAAACAGCTGCCGTCCCAGGTTGGCGGTGGGGACACACCGGAATTCTGATCCTTGTCTAGTGAAAGTCAGGATCGGCTCAATCCGCGGTGCCAGCCAAAGTGGTCAGAATCTCCGCTGCTATCTGGTCAGGGCCGCGCCCGTTTGTGTCGACGATCAGGTCCGTCGCAAGAAGCGACGGGAGAAGCCGCTCGTTCACTGAGTACCGCTCAGCAAGCCATTCGCGTTGTTTCGATAATACCCGGCGCGAGTCGGTTTGTGCTCTGCGCCACGACTCTTCGAACGACACGCGCAAGGTGACGAACAGCGGAGCGACGTCGGACCGCAAGTGATCGATGTAGCTGCGCCGTTCAGCCTCCGTGAAGAACGGCCCGTTCACGATGACGGCGTCGCGGCCTGAGTGGTAGAACTCATCGGTCAGAACTGCGGCTGCTCGGCGCGCCTCGAGCCAGTGTTCCAAAGCATGAGTACGAGGCGTCTGGTGATCAAGCATGGACCAGACCTCGTCGAGGTCGATCAC
>JACQUF010000481.1 GCA_016210435.1 Chloroflexota bacterium | reverse complement strand
GTCTGCTTTCGCGCCGCTGGCTTCGCGGCCGACGCGGCAGCCTTCCGGTTTTTACCGCTGGCTGCGTTCTGGTCCGCGACCTTCTCGACCGCCCTCACGATTTTGTCATAACCGGTGCACCGGCAGAGGTTTCCCGCCAGCCAGTGGCGAATCCGGTGCTCGTCAGGTGTGGGCTCACGGTCCAGCAGGGCCTTCGCCGCGACAATGAACCCGGGTGTGCAGATACCGCACTGCAGTGCTGCCTCTTCCAGGAAAGACTGCTGAAGAGGGTGCAGTCCCCGGGGGGTAGCAAGGCCCTCGATCGTGGTCAGCTCTTTGCCTTCTGCCTCGACCCCCAACGCCAGGCACGAATCCACGATCCGGCCGTCCATGATTACCGTGCAGGCGCCGCAGTTGCCGTCGTTGCACCCTTCCTTGGTGCCGGTCAGGCCGACGACGTCCCTCAGCGTCTCGAGCAGGCTCTGGTACGGATAGACGAGAAATTCCGTCAGCTCCCCGTTCAGCGTCGTGCGAACGTGGACCTTTTCAACCTTCTGAACCAAAGTTACCTGGCCTCCTTGGCGCGCTCGAGCGCCTTTTCCAACGTCCGGCGCGTGAGCACGCCGACGAGGTGTTTTCGCTGTTCCACGGTGCCGCGCATGTCGGTGATCGGCTTGGCTTCTTCACGGGCCAGCGCGGCGGCAGCCGCGAAGTTCGACGCGGTGGCCTGCTGCCCGGCGAGGAATTCTGCCGCCTTCGTGGCGAGGATCGGGGTGGGACCGACTGCGGCGAGGGCGATCCGGGCCGTCTTGATCTTGTTCGACCTGGGATCGAGGGAGAGCGAACTGGCCACGCCTGCGATCGCAATATCCATTTCGTTGCGGGGTGTGAAGCGCTCGTACGCGGCGCCGAAGGACTGCGGTGTCTTCGGGAACCTGATCTCCAGGAGGAATTCGCCCTTCTGCATCGAGGTGCGGCCAGGGGCCACGCAGAACTGCTCGACAGGGATCGTCCTCGTGCCCTTCAAGCCCGCGATGACGGCCTGTCCGCTGTGCACGATCATGCCCGGGATCGTGTCCGCGCTCGGCGAGGCATTGCACAGGTTGCCGCCCATGCCAGCCCGCGATTGGATCTGGATGCCGCCGATGATCGACACGCCATCGATGATCCCTGGATATGCCTTTGCGATCCGGGAATTCTCATACACCCTGTAGCAGGGGACCGCGGCTCCGATCCGCAACTGCCCGTTCAACTCGAGAACGTTCGCTTCCGGCACGGTCTTGACATCGACAACGACGTCGAGATCGAACCGGCCCGCACGTGCCTGGGCAAGCAGGTCGGTGCCACCTGCGAGGCAGCGGGCCCTGTCCCCGTGCTGGGCGAGCACCTTTGTCACTTCGCCGACGCTCTTGGCGGCGACGTACCTGAACGGATGCAAAGGTCCGGCTCCTTTCCTGTAACGACCGAGATATAGGGCCTGGGTCTAAGGTCAAAGGTCCGAAGGTCGACGCCCCTGAGACCTCGTACCTTGGCCCTCGAACCGAGCGCGAGCACGCGCCCCTCTACCAGATTGCGATCGGGTAATAACCGCTGACATTATGCTAGGCGGGGTCAGCCGTCGCAACCTCGGCTCAATAGGGCCGAGGTTTGCGGGCCAGGGCCGAGGGTGAACCCTCACACCATGGCCCTCGGCCCCCGATCCCAGCCACGAAACCTCGTGCAGTGGCCCTCGGACCTTTCTTCCGCGCTATACTCCGCCCTGCCTTGCGCCGGCACCAACCCAAGGAGTCCGAAGTGCCAGACCGTATCGTCTTCAAAGCTCGCCGTGTCGCCAACCAGGATGCGAGCGGATGGCGCCCGGACCACGCGGTGCTGGTAAACGACGGACGGATCGAAGGGGTGATCCCACAGTCGCAGCTCCCCGCCGACATCGAATCGAGCCGTCGGGTCTACGACCTAGGTGACGTTTCGCTCTTACCAGGCCTGATCGACGTGCATGCCCACATGCACTGCTCAGCCACCGCCGACGCCTATCGCCTCGTGACGACCGAGCCCGTCGACCAGCTCCTGCTCCGGGCCGCCACGAACATTCGCCGGTCGCTGTTGAGCGGAGTCACGACGCTGCGCGATCTCGGCAGCCGAAATGAAGTGGCTTTCCCGGTGCGCGACGCGGTCAGGGCCGGGACGATACCCGGGCCGCGCCTGCTTCTGACCGGGACCCCCGTCACAACGACCGCGGGGCATTGCCACATGTTCGGCAGCGAGGCCGATACCCTGGAGCAGGTCGTCACCGCGGTGCGGCGGCAGAAGAAACTTGGCGCCGACTGCATCAAGATCATGGCCACCGGAGGGATGTTCACGCCGACCGCCAACCCGCGATCGGTGCAGTACCCGGCCGAGATTCTCGCCGCCGCCGCGCGCGAGGCGGAACGCCTGGGAATGCAGATCGCCGCGCACACTCTCTCTGCCCAGGGAGTCAGGAACTGCGTCCAGGCGGGAATTCACCACCTCGTCCATGCCCGCTGGTACCACCGCGACCCGCAAAAAGGCCTCGACTACGACCCCGTCACCGCGGAGCGGATCGCGAAGAACGGCCAGTATGTGGACTGCACCTTTGGCCACATGCTGATCGGGACCGAGCGCGAAAAGGCGGGCGCGGCACCCCTGAAGCCGCACTGGTCGGTCGCCTCGACTCCGGTTTCGAATGAAGAGCATGTGGAAAACGCGCGCGACATGCGCCGGCATGGCGTCGTTTTCATAACCGGCCTTGACATGGGAATGTCGACCGCGCCTTTCGACCAGTCGTCCGCGAATGCGCGCGCGCTGGTCAGGTATTTCGACTACTCCCCGTGGGAAGCCATCCAGGCGTCAACCATCGTGTCCTCCCGAGCGCTCGGGCTCGCCGCGGTGACAGGTGCGCTCAAGCCCGGGCTGTCCGCGGAACTGATGTCGGTTCGCGGAGACCCCGCCAGGGACATCGATGCGTTGACCGGCTGTGTGGACGTGGTCCTCGAGGGAAGGCCCGTAAAGCTCGGCGGCACCCCGCTCGTCTGAGAACGAAGAGGCGCGGCCTGCCCCGCCCTCACCCTCGCCCTCTCCCGGTGGGAGAGGGGACCGGCCGGGGCCCTATAGCGCTATAAGAAAGACCCCCCCGACAACCAGAGCCGCCGAGGATGCCTTCATGGCCAGGTCGCGCCCGGTCATGCTCTCGGCGAGGACGTGGCGTGCGACGAGTCCCATCACGAGCGCTCCGGCGAAGACGAACAGCGGCCGGGTTCCCAGCAACGCGCTGACGAGCGAAACGGGTCCGTTCGCGATTGCCGTAAGAAGCAACACGTTGCCTATGAATGGCCCGACCGTCTCAGTCAGAACCAGCACCGGCGCCAGGTCCGGCCGGCGCATGAAGCCCCCGAGCGACCGCAGGTTGGTGAGGGTCAGGAACGGCGGGACCATGGCAGAGAAAAGGCCCATGCCCCGGAAGGCCATGGAATGCCACACCGACAGCTCGCCTGCAGCGATCTTGAGCAGCAGCTGAGCTATGCCGATGAGCAGGGCGCCGGCCAGCAGAACGAAGAACGTAGGGCGCAGTGCGAAACCATTGCCGAGCTCGCCGCGACGGAGAGAGACCGCGGTCGCGCCGCCCACAACCATGAAGATGGCGATCCAGTGATACCAGGCGAGGCTTTCACCCAAGAACAGCACCGCGAGGATCGCAACGAAGATAGGCGAACTCTGCCAGACGGGCGTGACCCGTGAGGCTTCCTCGCGCCGGAGCACCCAAAACATCATCAGGAGACCGATGCCCCAGAGGAAGCCGCCGCCGAACGCGGCGCCGGTTTCCCTCCAGGGGAGCGACGCTGGAGCATTGATGGCCAGGATGGCAGCCGCGATCAACAGCTGGCTGGCGCCGACGAAGAGGTAAAAGCTCGTCAGTCTGAGCTGGACCCTGGACAGGATGAATTTGTCACCGATCGTGACCAGCGAGAACACCAGCGGGCTGCCGAGCGCTGGTGCGATCCAGTTCCATTCCATGGCGTACTAGTTTCCGGCATGAGAAGAGGCGGCCCGGTGGGCCGCCTCTAATCAATCAACGGCGTGTTGCCGCTGGCCGGTTATGCGCGCTCTGCTGGCGGATTACGCGTGCTCGGCGTGCTCGCCTGCTTCGGCCTCTGCGCCGCGGCCTCCGCCGCACCCGCACCCGCCCCCGCCGCAAGCGCAACCGCCAGTGGAAGCAAAGTTTGGGTTGTTGATCACGAAGCCGCTTCGGTGGAGCGTATCGATGTAATCGATCATGGTCCCTTCCATTAGCGGAGCGGCATCCGAGTCGAGAAGTACCTTGACCTTGCCGTTGTCGATGACGGTGTCTTCGTCGGTGGCGTCAGTTTCGAGGCCTAGCATGTACTGGACCCCGCCATGGCCTCCGGGGGCGAGAGTAATCCGGAGGAACGCCTCCGGGGTCCCCTCTTCCTTGAGGATCTCGAGCAATTTGTCCGACGCCTGCGCGGAAATGCTGAGCAGGGACGGGTTGTTTTCTGGCATCGGCGAGGCCTCCGTAGTGATTACAACACCGGGCCAGCCGGCCCGGGATCCCGCGTCACCGGATCATTGTCGCGAAGATTGCGGCGAACCGCCAATGGCTTCAACGACGGTCTCGTGCCGTTCTTGACGGATCTCGTACCGAGCGAGCCCTTTGCAAAGCCGACGCGTGGCGGTAAGATCAACCGGGCGTCATCCGCAATACGGGATTCGTCCCTCTGACGCGGGATTATGAACATGTCCGTTCCGGGAAAACGCGCGCCCGCCCGGCCAGGCGCTGACCGGCGTTAACAAATTTGAGGAACCCATGGACGAGCTAGACCGAAAAATCATTAATATCCTCGAAGTCAACGGGCGAGCGTCGAACGCCAGGATCGCCCGCCAGGTTGGGGTCAGCGAGGGAACGGTTCGTCGCCGCCTCAACCAGCTGATGCAGCAGGCTGTGATAAGGGTCGTAGCGCTGCCTGACCCGCGTGCCCTCGGCTACGAGTCCGAAGCACTGATCGGCGTGCAAGTGGACCCTGACAAGATGGACCAGGTCGCAGACAGCCTGGCCTCGCTCCCGCACACCCGATGGGTGGCCGTTACGACGGGGTCGTTCGATATGTTTGCCTGGGTTGCCCTTCCGGACCCGGAGCGGCTGGGCAAATTCCTCCGGGAGAACGTCGGCATGATTCCCGGCGTGCGCCGCACCGAGACTTTCGTGAACCTGTCGATCAAGAAGCGCGAGTACGGCATCCCCGCCTGATGCAGGGCACGATCGCGCGTCCAACGCGCTTCGCATCGGCGCTGACCCTTCGGCTCATCGGCCTCGCCGCGGGACTGATCACCGGTCTTCTGTGGCGCCTTGCCGATTGGCGGCAGAACAGGCTCGCACGGCGACCAGCGAACAGGCTCGCACGGGACACAGATACCGGCGCCCGCTAGCCCGGCGGGCACCACCCCGTTCATCGCTCCCGCGGCTACGGAGTATGGGCTCCACCAGCTGTGCATTTCCAATCCCTGCGATCTGGCGT
>JACQUF010000046.1 GCA_016210435.1 Chloroflexota bacterium | reverse complement strand
GTCCTGATCTCGCCGTTCACATTGGCGACAGCCTTGAGCACGCCCTTGCCGCCGTAGCGCCTCGGATCGGCGTCTCGTAGCTCGACCGCCTCCTTGCTCCCGGTGCTGGCGCCCGAAGGGACGGCTGCAGCAGCGACGGTCCCGTCAGAGAGGGCGACTTCGACCTGCACGGTAGGGTTGCCACGCGAATCGAGGATCTCTCGCGCAGAGATGCCGGTAATCGTGCTCATGCTTTGAGTGCGCTTCGCTGGGCCGTGAACATCGCCGCCAACCCCGTTCCTGCAAGCTGCATGACTTCGTTGAGCTGCGACTTATCGAACGGGGCGCCTTCGGCTGTGCCCTGGAATTCGACGAACCTGCCGCTCCCGGTGACAACGATATTGAAATCGGACTGGGCGCGGGAGTCCTCGTTGTAGGCGAGGTCGAGGAGCAACTCCCCATCGACGTAGCCGAGGCTGATCGCAGCGACTCCCTCGCGAACCGGGAACTTCGATAGCTTCTGTTCCGCTACCAGCTTCTGGCACGCCTGGTGCAGGGCTACATATGCACCGGTCACCGCGGCCGTGCGTGTACCTCCGTCTGCCTGGAGCACATCACAGTCGAGGGTAATCATCCTTTCGCCTAGGGCGCCCAGATTCGTCACCGCGCGTAGCGATCGACCGATCAGCCGCTGGATTTCGAGCGTACGCCCGCTCTGCCTGCCCTCGCGGGCTTCACGGGCAGTCCTGCTATGTGTCGACCGCGGCAGCATCCCGTATTCCGCAGTGACCCAGCCCTGGCCTGAGCCGCGCCGCCACGACGGCACGAGCTCGGCCACACTCGCCGCGCAGACGACCCGGGTGTTTCCGACTTCGATCAGCGCGGACCCTTCGGCATAGGGCTGGAAGCCGGGAACGATCTTGACCGGCCGCGGTTCGTCGGCGCGCCGGCCGTCCAATCGGACTAGAGACATGTTTACGACCTGTGCGCCGGAGTATACCCGCTGGGTGCCGACTGCCCCGAGGACGAGATGCCGTGGGGTATCGTTATGTGTCCGCGGCGAGGGCGGATCTGCCTGCGGATCCTGGAGGCAAGGTGTGCGGATTGCAGTAATCGGTGCGGGCGCGGTCGGCGGGTATTACGGTGGCGTGCTGGCGCAGCATGGCGAGGACGTAGCCCTGATCTGCCGTGGCGAGAACCGTGACGCGATCGTCCGAAACGGGCTGAAGATCGAGAGCAACTGGGGCAATTACACGGTCCGACCGCGCGCAACCGCCGACCCCGCGGAAGCAGGCGCGGCAGACCTCGTGATATACGCCGTCAAGACATACTCAAACGACGGGGCGCTTCCCTTGATCCGCCCGCTACTTGGCCAGGGCACAGTCGTGCTCCCGATTCAGAACGGGGCCGAGAGTGCGGTTCGCGTGGCAGACGTCTACGGTTGGGATCGAGTTCTCGCGGGCGCGACCTACATCGAGACGGCGAGAATCGGTCCGGGGCACATCCGGCAATCGGGACCGACCGCCCGGATCGCCTTCGGCGAGCAAGATGGTTCATACACCGACCGCGTGAAAAGGGTCGAAAAACTTCTTAACAAGCCCGGGATACAGGTCGAGGTGAGCAAGGACATTCGGTCGACGCTTTGGTCCAAGCTCGTTTCAGTTGCTGCCATCGGCACCGTCATGACTACGTTCCGTTCTAGCTACGTCGAGGTGCTGCAGAACCCCGAGGGTGAGCGCACGGTCCGCACGCTCATGGAGGAGATCGTGGCGGTGGGCAGGTCGCAGGGTGTCAAGTTCGCGCCAGATGTGGTCGATTCGCGTATCGCCGACGCCAGGGCAGACGCCAGAAACCTGGTCTCTTCGATGCAGCTCGACTTCAGTGCCGGCGGGAAGCTCGAAGTGGAAAACCTGATCGGCGCGGTCGTGGTTGCGGGACGCAAAGCAGGCGTCCCGGTCCCGGCAAGTGCTGCCCTATACGGTGCGCTGTGGAAATTCAGAAACGGCCAGGCCCTTCCCTTCGACGAGGCTCAAGACAGGCTTGCTCAGGGCACGGCTGGCAAGTGAGGTCGGCCTGAACATATGGCTGAAGTTACCCCGATCCTCGCCGCGACTCTGGAAACTCTGAGGCACATTCCAACTCCGACCCTGATCGACGCGCTCTGGGTCATGAGCTGGCCGCAGGCGCAGATCCACGGCGCGCGGCCTCTGGCGCCCGGACAACGCATGGCCGGCAGAGCGGTGACCCTGCGATTTGTGCCCCACCGTCCGGACATCGCGTCCGACAAGCCGAAGGGCGAAGGATCGCCTGAATACGTCGCCTTCGAGTTATGCGGTCCGGATGAGGTGTTGGTCGCCTCTGCAGTCGGGCCGTGGGAATCTATCGGCGGCGATATCAAGTTCCTTCGCCTCGCGCAACGAAAGGCGGGCGGCCTGGTCACGGATGGCTCCGTCCGGGATACCGCTGCGCTCAGGGAATACGAGTTCCCCGTCTATTCGTTCAGCACGACCGCGAAGCAGGGGCCCGCGATCCAGCAACCGTGGGGCGTCAACGAAGTGATCACTTGTGGCGGCATCGCGGTACGACCCGGCGATGCGGTGTGCGGCGACGACGATGCAGTGGTTGTCGTACCGCGGGGAATGGTCGACGAAGTGATCAGGATCGCCCGCGAGCGGGAGGCTACCGAAGAGGTCATCAAGAAGGAGCTTGCCCGCAATCCGGGGTCGCCCGGCAAGTACTACCCGTTCAATGAGAACACGAAGAGACTGTACGAGGAATACAGGAAGCGGGGAGAGGCGTAGGCCGAGGCGGCCCGCGCCCGTGCCGCAGGCCGGACCAGACTGCGGTCCGACGACCCTGACCGTCGAGAGCCGTGGGGTCGTCGTATTCGAACTGCTGCGCCAGGCAGGGGACAGGTTCAATATCGAACCGGGCGAGCCATTTTCGATCCGGGTCCGCAACGTACCGTCGAGCGGAAAGGTCGACGTCATGTTTCTGCTCCCGTTTGGACGTGTCCTGACTCAGAGCTACAGCTGGTCCGGGCTCGACCCCGGCGGCGAGTATCTGACAACCGTAGACCCCGGCGAGTACGCGGGCCTTTCTGAGCTACGACTCTCTCAACGTCGTTGATAGTGCTGGGCGGGCTGGCAGGCGCGGCGCTCGGGGCAGTGATTGCCGTGGCGACAAGCGTAGTTGCCGGATCTCAACCTATTTCAGGGTTGTGATAGCCTCTCCGTCCGCCTCTAATGGCGCATGTGTTGACGGAGGGGTCCCCATATGGTCCCGATGGGCTGGGCCGTTCGGCCAAGTGCCCGGCTGCCGCTCGTTCTATGGTCCGTTTCGGCTGTTGGAGCGTTGATGTTGCTCCTGCCGGCCGTGCCGGCCGCGGCGGCCGGAAACGGACAGGTCACCGGCAGCGGCTGTGGGTCCACCTCGCTCGTCGTCGAACGAAACGGCGCTGTCGCATTCGAACTGCCGCGGCAGTCGGGGAAAAAGTTTGTAGTCGAGCCAGGCGAGCCGCTGACCCTGAAATTCAGAGGAATCACCACTGGCGGCAGGGCAGACCTCACGATAAAGCTGCCTTTCGGGCAGAACATCACACGAAGCTATGTCTGGCCGGTCGCACCTCCGAACGGCGAGTTTGTCATTGACGTCACGACCGAGGACTACGGCGAGTTCGCGGGGCTCGCCCGCGGCGCCTATCCGCTGGAAGTTACGACGTTTGCGGTCGAAGAGCCGGTTTGCACCGTGCCTTTCGAGGTGAGCCTGGGACAGGGCATTGAGGGCCCAATCGGCGTGGCTGCAGCCGCCGTTACCGGCGTAGCCGCCGCGGGCGCCGTCGCTGCGGCAGGCTGGGCTGCCAGCGGGGCGCACGCCAAGTTGAAGCTCCAGGTCGCTGTCCAGCGGCGGCGGCGATCAGGCTGGCGCAAGTGGGTCCCAGTTCCATCGTGGAAACGCACGCTGATCAGCTCAGTGCTCGGGACGATTACGGGCCTTTTGCTCGCGCTCGTTCTTCAGCAAGGTGGCTGGGCGTCACTGACGTCGTTCACTGTCATCCGGAACGTCGTTGCGGGCGCGCTCGGATCGGTCGGGTTCGGGATCGCCTGGGGCAGCGTCTGGTCGTTCCTCAAGCCCCCTCTGCCGGACGAGGAAATGCAGGGGCCGGCCGCAGGCGCGCCGCCGGCTGTCGCTCCGCCCCGTTAGCGGTTCGCTTGCGGTCCCGAGCGGAGGACTGATCGAAAGCTGAATGTTATCCCGAGCGAAACGAGGGATCTGTCGGCTCGATCAAGCTCTTCGTTCGGCTGAGCCGCACTAAGGGGCACAGCCAACTCCGACCCCTCCCTTGACGGGATGTGAGCAACAAGATCCCACC
>JACQUF010000508.1 GCA_016210435.1 Chloroflexota bacterium | reverse complement strand
TCGAAGGCTCACACTTAGATTAGATGTCGTACGGGTGATACGATCTCGGTACACGCTGGGGTAGCTCAGTGGTAGAGCAACGGACTGAAAATCCGTGGGTCGCCAGTTCAACTCTGGCCCCCAGCACCAGATATAAACAGATACGGGCCGGGAGGCGCTCCCGGCCCGTGCTTTTTTGGGGTTGACAGGGATTTTGACAGGAACGGGCCGCAAATCGCTCTCGGCGGCCAATGACGATCTCAGGCCCGCGGCCCCCACCGCCGCCCGTCCCGCCACATCACCACCTCCCCGCCGTTCGACACCCGTCCATCCTCCCTGACCGTCGTCAGGTTGGCCGCGAGCGCCTCCTCCGCCCACGGCACCCGGCGTCCGTCCTCCCCGCGACCCCACACCTCCACCGACGGCAGGACGATGAAGCCGAGGAGAGGGTCGCCTACCGCGACGTACCGACCGGCGAGCGCACACAGGGCCGTCAGGGCGCAGACGTAGGCCGCAATTTCATCGTGGTCCACGTCCGGTGCTCTCGCGGGCCACGCTGTCCGAGGGTCAACCGGTGACCTGCAAGTCCGCCCACACGCCGACGTGGTCCGACGGCCACAGCTTCGGGTCTTCTGGATGTGGCTTGTCGGCCCACAACCCTGTATCAGTGACGGCTATCCGTGCATCGGCCCAGATGTAGTCAATGCACCACTTCAAAGAAGGACCGTCGGCATCCATCCGGGCTTCGCCGACTTCCGCGAGAGCCGTCCTCGATGTAGGTTGCGTCTGGGTGGGACTGAAGCCAGCGTTTCGCATGAGTTGGACCGTCATCGAATCCGGAGTCGCGTTGAAGTCCCCGGCTACCACGGTCGCAGATGGGCCCGGCCGGTCATGTATCCAGCCCAGCAGCTTTTGGACCTGATACTGTCGCAATCCGTCTTCCTCCGAAACGTGATGCAGGTGGGTCGCCCACACATCAACAAGGCGGCCATCGAGTCGAAGAGTTGCGACCTGAGCCACCCGGTCGCGGGACCGGTAGTCGAAGTTCTCGCTGGCCACGATTGGCGCGGTCGTCAGGATTCCTTGAGCCTCGGCCTGCGAGAGCGCGCCCGTCTTGGACTGCTGGAGGAGGGCGTACTCTCGACCGTTCTCCTTGAGGGTTGCCTGAAGCCAATGGCCCGACTGGACTGGGATTGAAATCTCGTTGAGGACCAAAACGTCTGGCTTGAGAGCCAGCACGCCCTCGACTACAAGGTGGCGGCGCTCATCCCACCTCGTGAAGCCTTGGTATAGGTTCAGCAGCGCGACCCTGAACACTCCGGAACACCACCCCCTACCCGCGAGCGCACTGCCCGGCTAGTTCCTAAGTGACGCACCGTGACCATGAATCTGCCGTGGTGGTCCTACCGCCCCCTCGAACTGTGATACGCGTCGTTGTTCGGGTTCATCTGGTCGCTGCGGTTGTCCGCCGCGGCCTGATAGTCGTCGTTGTTGGGGTTCATGGAGTCGGAGCGGTCGTCGTTGGGGGAGCGACCACCGCCGTCACCAACGTCACTGCCGTCGTCGTCGGCTGAACTCGACCGGGCGGCAGAGGTAACGCGGGCGGCTTCCTGCGCGGCCTGCTGTCTCTTCTCCTCCTCAGCGCGTTCCCGAACCTCGCGCTCTTCGCGTGCTCGCGCCTCGGCCTTTGCCTGTACACGGAGGAGCCGCTCCTGTTCTGCCTTGGCCTGCGCTTCTCGCTCCTTCCGTTGTCGTGCAGCGCCTTGGAACCGCTCAGTTGGCAGTTCCTCCACGCCACCCTTCAACGCGACTTGACCGGCGAACCATATCTCGTTCATGGATTCACACCGCGGGCATTTGAACTCCCACAGTCCGGCCGCTGGTCTTGACCCCCCCGACCAACTTTGTCTGCCGGGGACGACGATGCGGGCGTGGCAGTTATTGCAGGCGACCAGTAGTTCCTCCGTCATCGCTTGCTCCTCCATCGCGGTAGGTGACGCGGTTCAACGTTGGGTGCCGGA
>JACQUF010000497.1 GCA_016210435.1 Chloroflexota bacterium | reverse complement strand
GTGTGCCACGCGGCTGGGAGCGCCGAACAGCACGCGCAGGCCGTACAGGTCGTGGATGAGGCTCCCGGACAGGGTGCCGAAAGCTCGTTCCACGAGCGGTGGCACTTCCCCGATGGCATCGTTGATCGCGGCCTTGCGCGCGTTCTGGATCTCTTGTTTCGCATACTCGGGTATGTCGTCGAATCTCTTGGTCCGGAACTGCCGTATGTGGAGCGTGTTACCGGGGTGCAGGTGATTGACCTGGACGTACCGCACGTCCTGGGTTGATTTGAGCTCCTGTTGGGCGGCTTCGAAGGCCGGCTCGAAGAGCTTGACGTAACCGGCCTGCGCCACCCTGCCGGACTTGCGGGCGGCCCCAATGATCGAGTCGATCTCCCGCAGGGAAAAGCAGATTGGCTTTTCGATGAAGACGTGCTTGCCCGCGTTGAATGCCGCGATCGCCACGTCAGTCTTCGGGTCGGTCTGGCAAAGTAGGACCGCATCGACGTCCATTTCAAGGACTTTCCGGTGGTCGGTCACATACGTCGGAATCTGGAACCACTGGGCGTCAAATTCCGCAATCCGCTGCGAGATGTCGCAGATTACGCGCACGTCGAACTCTTCAGCGAGCTCCTTAAGGAACGGCAGATGTTGGATCTGCGCGATCGCTCCGCCCCCGATCACCCCGATCTTTACACGCGTCACCGCAGTCTCCTCGCTCTACCCCGTTCCACCCCGAGGGGCCAGATCATTCCACGCATCCGCCACCCCGTCGACCGTCCTGAACATTTCGAATAGCGCTTCCCACATGCCATCGCGCGTTTTTTTTGCCGCGGTCTCATCCCTGGCTTCGAGCGCCTTTTTCAGAGCTGGGCCAAGCGTCAATTGCTTTTCGATCGCTCGCCTAACGGCCCTATCGAATTCCCGTGCTGCCCTGACATGGCGATCCACTGCCTCGTCGTCAGACGCGGGCCGTTCGGGCTTCACATCGTAGTTTTCGTTCGAAACAAACCGGTGTGGCAGTCGCTTGCCATCCGCGGTCCACATGGTGTGGGTTGGCTGGATGTGCGGCGTCACGGACAGGTACATGATCACCGGCTCGGCGCTAGTCACCGTAATCCCGTGACTCTGGTTGGCCAACGCAACGCACATCTGGCCAGGCCCGAGCTCCGCACGCTCGCCGTCTATCTCGAAGACGGCCCGCCCCTGCAGCATCAGGAAGATCTCATGCCCGAGGTCGTGCGTATGCGGTTTCGCCACGGTTCCTGGCTCGAGCCTGAAGAACCGAGCACGTATCTGCGGCGTCACCAGGACGTTGCGGATATCAGTCCGGTAGTCGTAGACAGAGAAACCCATCTTGATCGTCCCTTACCTTCGCCCGCGGTGCGTTCTGATGCCCCGCAACCGGGGGCGTCCGTCGTGAGCCCGCCTAGCATAACCGCGAGCAGATCGTGTGCGTGAGACCGATCTGGATAAATTCTTCCGTGACGCGTCAATTTGCGACGAAATTCGCACAGATACGAGTTTTGCGCGTTGACACTCAGTAACCGCAATGCTATGGTGCGTCACCGCAATACGGCGCTTTAGAAGTCCGTCTCTATGGGCACGGAGGAGGGCGGAAAGGCCGTCCAGCACAGAGTTCGCGAGCAAGCCGTCCATCCGCGGACGGGCACAGGAGGGTAATGGTGGATCCGACGCGATATCGATCACGCGCTAAGTGGCTGTTTTTTGCAGCTTCTGGCGTTGCAATTGCAGTTGCGGTCGCATGCGGCGGCACGGAAGTCGTAGAAAAGGTCGTTAAGGAAACCGTAGTCGTCGAGAAAGTCGTCGAAAAACCCGTAGAAAAGATCGTAGAGAAAGAAAGGATCGTAGAGAAAGAAAAGATCGTCGAGAAGCCGGTCGAAAAAGTTGTCGAGAAACAGATCGTCCAGACCAGGGTAGTGGAAAAAGAAGTCCTCAAGTTGGTCGTGGCGACTGCTCAGCCCGGCTACGTGCTGCAGGCGCCGGAGCCCAACCCCAAGTTTGGTGGCGAGGTCCGCACGGCGTGGGGCACCACCATGCAGAGCTTCGACATGTGGTCAGGCGGGAGCGGAAACGTCCTCACCCAGATGTACAACAACCTGGTCCGGAAGAACCCGACCGATGGGCTTCGGACGATCATCCCGGACCTGGCTACTGAGTGGAAGATCTCCGAAGACGGGATGAAATACGTCTTTACGCTGCGGGAGGGCGTGAAGTTCCACGACGGCACGCCGTTCGGGCCCGACGACGTGGTCGCCACCTACAGTCGGGTACTTAACCCGCCGGCGAACGTTCCGATCGCTGCCAAGACCCTCTACGACGCGATCGGAAAGGTCGAGAAGACCGGTCCAAAGGAGGTCACGTTTACGCTTGCCAAGCCGCGGGTGTGGCAGTTCGACATGTTCTCGGACCCGGGGTCGGTCATCTACTCAAAGAAGGCCCTGGATGAAAACAACCAGGACCTTCGGAAGATCGTCGCCCCAGGCACTGGCCCGATGCTGTTTGACTCGCAGAAGTCTGCGGAGTTCTTCAAATTCAAGCGCAACCCGAACTACTGGAATCCCAAGCTCCCTTATGTGGAGTTTGCAACGATGCTGCATGTGCCCGGATGGACTGAACGGGGCACATCCGTCCTCACGGGCGTCGCAGACTTCTCGTGGAATGTATCGTTCGACACTTTCGAGGAAGGGAAGAAGCGCACTGACATCGTCAAGGTGAACCCGATTAATAACTTCGGGTTCCTGGAGGTCAGGTGGAATAACGCTAAGCCGCCCTTCAACGACATCCGGGTACGAAAAGCTATGCACCTTGCCTTCAACAGGCACATAGCGACGGAGGTGTATCGCGAGGAATTCCTGAATGTGAGCCGCTGGATCTCCGCGGGAGGGGCCGGTGCAACTCCGATTGAAGCAGTCGTAAAGTTGCCGGGCTACCGCAGGGACAACTCGACGGACATCAAAGAAGCGCAGCGACTACTGACGGAAGCGGGATTCCCAGGCGGCAAGGGCCTGCCCACGTTCGACCTCGTGGCAGCATCGGTTCCCGGCCACTCCCAGGTCCTTGCGCCGTTCTTCGTTGAACAGATGAAGACGAACCTGGGAATGAACATCAAGATCCGGGTAGTCGAGCGAGCGCTCGTCAATGAGGAATACAAGAAGGACTTCGACTTCGTGCTTGGGACCGTCTTCCACTCGCCCAGCCCGAACCACACGCCGATGTGGGAGGCGGTTTGGAAGACGAATGGCTCGCAGAACTTCGCACGCTACTCGAATACGGAATTCGACAAGATAGTCGAACAACTTGCGAGTGAAACCGATCCCGATAAGCGGGCGCAACTCTTCGCGAAGGGGCAGGACATCCTGGACGCCGATCCGCCCGAAGTTCACTTCGGATACACCAGCCACATGCTGATGTGGCGAACTCCGGTGAAGGGACTTGGTCTGGGCGAGCGGTTGCACCAGGAATGGGGGAGGTACAGCGACACAGTCTGGATTGACAAGTAGGGCTTTTTAGAATCGCAGAGGGTCCGGGCGCCCGCGTCACACGATGGGGGCGCCCGGACCGCTTTTTCGCGCCCGGCCCGCGCCCCGGCCACATCCCCGTGCATCTCACTTGGATTGCGCCTGGACTTGTCCAGGTGCGGGGAATACCCGCAGATCGGCGGCCAACTGAGTAGCGGGGACGGTAGTCGTGAGGTACCGCGGCGGCTTTCCAGCCCTGGTCATGGTGTTCCTCGTGATAGCCGCGTGCGCCAGCCCATCCCCGACGCAACCGGCGCTCACACCCGCGCAGGCGCCACCTGCCAGCACGTCCACGGTCGAGCCACTGCCAGCGACCACGCCGACTGCCAGTAGCGGATCGTCGCCGACGCCCGCGTCTTCGCCCGCCCCCACGCTTGCTCAAAAGATTCTGCCCACGGTCGCATCACCCGAATCAACCGCAACGCCGGTACCCGCGCCGACCGAATCTACATCCTTTGCAACTGTGACGGTCACGCCCGATGACAGTGCATCCGCGGGGCAGAAACCTGCCACGAAGGTCCAGGGGACCCTGGCCGAGTGGTCAATTGAAGACGTTGATACGGGAATCAAGCCCGCGTTGGCCCTCGATGTGGACGGCATGCCCCACATTGCCTATATGGTTGAAAAAGAGGCGGGCTACGTTAAGCATGCAACAGCCGCAGGCCCAACCCGGCGCTGGTCGATCTCAACCGTTGCCGAGGGGTACTTCTACGGGCCGCTCGATACCGCCGTCGGACCCGACGGTTTACCGCGCGTCGTGTATCACGATCACCAGGACGTTGAAGCGCGAATCGATCGCGGCGACCTTACCTTGGCGGTGAAGAAGGGCGATGGCTGGGACGTCAAGGCTTTGGGCCATCCCGGTCACGACGGTTGGGATGGCAGAATGGTCATCGACCGCCATGGCGTCGCCCACGTCGCCGCCATAGACCCTCAAGAGTTTGCCGGATCAGGCGTTGAATACTACCGCGTGGCAAGCTCAGGGGAATATGAGGTCGAGCAGGTTGGCAGCGGGCCACAGCCTTACCGGTTCGCGACCGCCATAGCAGTGGACCGCGACGGGGCGCCACACGTCACCTACTACGACGCGACCGCACGGCGGCTGATGCTGGCGAGCCGGACCAACAAAGGCTGGGACCTGGAAGAAGTGGACTCAGCGCGCGAGAGCGGCATGTTTTCGTCGATGGTCATCGACCACGAGGGCCGCATCCATATTTCGTACTTCTCGAAACTTGGCGACTCTTCCGGAGCAGTCATGTACGCAACCCGAGCGACGTCGGAAACTCATTGGTCTATCCAGAAGGTGGACGAGCTCGACAGGGTATTCTTCAGCGGCTCGTGGGGGGCGCGGTCTCTCACTTCTGTCGCCGTCGCTCCCAATGGGAAGGTTTGGGTCGCCTACGGGGACCAGTCCAGGGTGGCGATTGCGAGATGGGACGGGAGTGGCTGGACCCGCGACACGATAACAACCAGTCAGGATGTCAGGGACCGGCCGTTCGGACACCTGGTGTCGCTGAAACTGGACGGCGACGGCCGTCCAAGGCTGGTGTTCTGGCAATTGACGTCATTCCTGCCCCTGGAAGGCGTCATCCGATACGTTACGGCGTCACCCAAATAGGCCAGTCCCCGCCAATGCCGGCGTCCGCCCGGGCTGCCATTGGCCGAAGGGGCGCCCATCTTGAAGGCGACCAAGGCGCCGTCAGTCGAACCTGCGATCATGAGATCGCCGAAGAATGCCGGCGCCGCGGCCAGGGGATGTCCGACATCAAATTCCCAGGCTTTTTCGCCTGAGGCAGCCTCGAATGCGTGAACGTGCCCTGACTTCAGTCCCACGACGATGCTGTCGGCGAGGAAAACAGCCGGGCCACCGGGCCTCGATTCGACCGCTGCCTGCCAGATGACCTGACCGTCGGCATTTGCGAGGGCAACGACCCGTCCTCCTCCGGATTCCTCGTCCACAGCGAAAAAGG